>JAKORR010000852.1 GCA_029777735.1 Armatimonadota bacterium
ATGATCCGCGCCATCATTTTCTCGACCAGTGAGGCGCGCCCCAGTTCGTCGGCCAATCGAAGGCGGTAGAAGTGGTTTCGTTCACCCAGAACACGCCCAACAGCATTGAGCACCTGCATCCGCAGTACGGGAGAGGCCAGGTCGTGCAGGTGCTCCATGGCGGGCTCTACCAGTCGAAGGTCCCCGGTGCGGCTGGCAGCATCCACCAAGGTAGGAAAGGTCCGTCGGTCGAAGCCCGCCGTGAGCGCGTAATAGAGCGCGTCGCGAGCCTCGCGCCCCCCGATCTCGCCCAGCGCCATGGCGGCGCTGTTGCGCAGCCGCAGATCATCGTCATAGAGTGCCTGGATCAAGGGTGAGACACTCTCAGGCTTGCGTAGTCGCCCTAATGCCTCAGCAGCCACGGGTCTGATGTCCGACTCTTCGTCCTCTAGGGCACTGACCAGTGGCTCCAGGCCTTCGGAGAGGCCGGACTCCCCCAGACCCTCAGCGGCACCCTGCCGGACTGCCGGACTCGCATCGCGCAGTCCTTCCATGAGCGCAGAGAGAGCCAGGGGGCTGCGGGACCTACCCAGCGCTCGCAACCGGTTGGCTCGCTTCTCATCCTGGCGGGTGGTGCCATAAAGAGCCGAGTTATATGCAAAGCTAAACAGATTGCCCCGGAACTGCCCCAGAACATACATAGGAGAGGCCGCCTGAGTTTCTTCCAGTAAGAGCGACAAGGCGATTGGGAAGAGCATGAGTAGGCCGCCGGTGGCGAATAGTAACTGCATGCCGGACACTTGCACGCCCAGGACGTCAACCTGCGCACTGGTCAGACGCTGCGCGAATAGGCCCCCGAGCAAGGGGCCCGTGGTGGCTCCCAGCGTGTTGAAACACGTCCACAAGACAAAGTATTCAGGCACTTCGCGCCCCTGCGGTATGGTCTTGTAGAGCAAGCTGGACATCGCCACCGAGATGCCCGAGCCACATAGCCCGCCGACGACCGACGATATAGTGATGAGAACGGGATAGTTGGTGTGGTCGGTCAACCCCCACAGGAAAGGTACAAGAGCCGCCGGCACGGACAGCAATTGGATAAAAGGCCTGTTGCCGAAGCGTTGCGTCACGGAGCCCCAGAAGGCATAACCGACCATGGTGGTGAGCAGCGTGATATTTGTGAACACTGCTACTAAGGAGTAGGACAGCTTGAGGTGGCGGAGCATGTAGATGCTGTAGAAGGCACCCGCAAACATGGATGCGCCCGCCCACGCGAGCAGAAAAAGGCAGAGGCGCAGATAAGCTCTTTCCCGCAGGGGTCTCCACAACGCATGTCCCGGACTCGCCGTCTGTTCTGCGATCCTCGGATAAGGTGTCCGCGCGGCTACCATGTATCCAGCCACCCC
>JAKORR010000853.1 GCA_029777735.1 Armatimonadota bacterium
ATACCATGGAGGGAGCACGAGCACGGAAAGTGGTTAGGTCGAAGGGCTTGGGCCGACATCATCCCAACAACGCCACTCACCTGCCACACCTTGCTCTGCTCTGATCCGAGCTCCCAAAATAAGTAGGATGATCCGCATGAGACGGATTGGCCGCGAATATCAGTGGACGACCTGCGGCAGAACAGGGGCCCCAACCTAGTTCACCACTGACAACGTCTGTAGTCGCAGGTGGGGGTGGGCCGCATGGCCACCCTACCCCCATGCCTGCGGAAATAGAACGTTGGCTTTAGTAGCCCTCGTCTATGGCGGTAAAGGAGCTACGGGCTCAGTTGGACTCCGCCGCAGGCCTAGCCGCTCGTGCGAATCTTGTTGGAGATCCACCTGGCGAAGGTGACCGCCGTCTGCTGCTGCGTTGATGTGGTCCCGAAGACCGAAATACTACACAGATAGGTCTTCTGCCAGAAGTACACGATCGTCACGCCACCACTCGGCACCAACAGGCCTTGCTCCTTCACCCCGCTTAGGGGAGTCTTGCACCCCGGCAGCTTGGTCAGGCCTGCGATTCGTTCGCGATAAAGCGCCTTCGCGTGCTGGGAACTGTCCAGCCGCAGCAGGTCGACGATAAGCCTTTTGTCGCCACTTTTGTAGACACGCTGGTGGGCGGCCTTCAGGCCAAACTTTTTCAGATGAGGCACGTCGCCGTCGTACAGGTCATAGAGACCCTTTTCGGTGTAGGCTCCCCGGTCGGCAGCCGCGTAGATCACCCAATCGCCGATCGTCCTCGATCCCGGCAGCAGGATAGACAACTGGGGCGCTGCCCACACCAGGACACAAGCCAACACCGCCGCCACAACGAGAAGGTAGCGCTTGCCCATGACTCCACACCTTTCTGAATAAAATTAGGAGAGCAGTAGGATCTAACCCTTCTGCTCGGTCTGATCATCGGCGTCCAGGTCGGTGGCCTTTCGAATATCCTGTACAGCGTCGTTCGAGGCTTTGCGGAATTCCCGCAGGCCCTGGCCAAGGCTACGCATGAGTTCAGGTATCTTCTTGCCGCCAAAGAGAATCAGCACAATGATCAATATTACGATCAGTTCTTGACCTTGAATGCCAAACAATGACAACACCCCCGAGCCTCATGGCTCAACCTACCGCTGTTTCTAGAACGCTCATATCCGCCGGATTGTTCGGCCCAAGCCCAATCTGGGCCGCCGTCACGATATAGCCCGCGTGGGGTTCCGTCAACTCCATGCCCTGTTCAGCCCGTTTTGCGTCGATCATCCGCATGCCCAAGGTGTCAGTCGCGACCGGATTTTGCGAGATGATGAGAGTCTGGGCCAGCCAGACAGCATCGGGGCTACCCCCAGGGCCGTTTCTGAACAATGCGCGGGTGGCATCCACGACTACGAGTCGGGTCTTATCCCGTATCGCTGGAATATCGTTGATGTGCGCACAGGCCGGATTGCAGTAGCTCGAGTGCATAGCCCCCGGATTGGAAATACTGCCGTAATGGTTCTTCATCGCCACTGTGACTCCGGCGCCACCGTGGTCCTTAAGAATTGGGACATTGATGAGTACCGTTGCGATCTGACTGAGGATCTTGCTCAGCCGCGTGGAGACGGAGCGGTGCTGGATCCACTCGTCGTAGGCTCCATCCGTCCCGTAACACCACACCCCCACCCCCTCGCGACGAATCTTGTAGCCTGCGCGAGACAGTTCGCCACTTGTTCGGTCCCATACGATGATGTTCTCACCCGGCACGCCGATCTCTTGAAGCCTCTGAGTGATCGCCTGGACCACAATGGGATGCGAGTACATGAGCCCGCTTATGCAGTTCACCTTAAGGGCCACAACATCCTGAGAGCCGCATACTCTGGCCCAGGCTCTGGCCGCGTCGCTCTCGCCGAAGATATACTTAACGCCTTCGTCGAGCGTTGCGAGGACTGCAGCGAGATCGGGCGTGATCGCGTCAGCCAGCATTGCGCTGTGATTGAGGATTGCGATTCGGGTCTTGCCTTGGGCAGCGGGCTGCGCAGGAGAAGCCGGCACCTGGGCGACGTGGGTTTCGTGCGCTGCGCCGGAAGAAGACTTACAGGCCCTCGCGAAGGCTGCCGCTGCGCCTACTACCACCTGTCGCAGGAAACGACGTCGCTCACTCCCCTGACTGGTCTGCGATGCCTCCTGCTTGCTGCTCCTCGGTTCGTCCCAGGCCATCCGTTGCCTCCTCTTGAGGGCTCCCCCCCGGCGTAAGCGGCGTGAGTGTGACAGCCTGAAGACACTGATGCAAGGTTCTCGCCTCGAAGGCGCAGGGGTCGAAGGTAGTACAGTTAGCGGCGGCCGCAGCGGTGCCTAGGCGAAGCTGCTCGGCCAGCCCTCTGCCTGCTGCCCAGGCGGCAGCAATCCCTCCCATCATGGCATCTCCCGATCCCACGGCGCTGATACAGTCCATCGGCCCCGGCTTAACCCAGTATCGCTCCTGGCGGGCGTTGGCGGCGATAGCACCCCTGGCACCCAAGGTCACGACCACGGTGTCTATCCCAAGCCCAATGAGCTCTTGAATCGCTTGCAGGACACCCTCTGGCACGCTGATCGGGCGCCCCATCAGCGCCTGCAGTTCCTCCAGGTTGGGCTTGATCAGACGCGGCTTGGCCTCAATGGCGCGGGCCAGAAGCTCGTCGTGGGCATCCAGCAGGATGGGCACACGAGAGCGTTGCGCCAAACGAATCAGGTCAGCATACAGGTTCAGGGGCACTCCGCGAGGCACGTTCCCCGCGATGACGGCCACCTGTGCCTTGGCCAGCAAGCGTATCCAGCGGCGCTGCAGCCCTTCCACCTCGGAGGGCGTCACCAAGGGACCGACCTCGTCCAGGCGTGTCTGTGAGCGTGACTTGGTGTCGACTATCTGGATGCAGACGCGCGACTCCTCGGCAATTGGTACGAGGAAGGGTTGAACCCCCAGATTCACCATCTGCTGCTGGAGTAACCTGCCGCCCAGCCCACCGGCGAACCCTGTCAGGAGCACGTCGGTGCCTAATAGGCGCAGGGTACGGGCGACATTGATGCCCTTCCCACCAGCGGCCACACGATAGCGGCGAGGAATGTGATACTGGCCGGGTGCGAAGTTCTCGACTTCGTAGATCCTGTCAATACCTGCGTTGGCGCACAGAACCAGTACCATCATAGGCGGAGGCCCGTCCTTCGGGCTATTAACCACCAGGGCACCGGCATCGCCACGCCGCCGAACCCCTCTTGCGCCAGCTAACTAGCCACCGGAGGTGCATCATACCCGTGGCGTCCTGCAGGGCCGTAGCCTTACCAATCCCCTGCGTGGGTCGCAACCTACGCGATCTTCTCCGGCTGTCGGGCGAATACTATTTTTCCCTCTCGTCCTCTTGCCTAATCATTCCGGCGAAGGCCGCGCAGGTCGCAAGTTCAAGGGCCTGTGGCTAGAGCCGCGACAAGAACTCACCGATTGCCTTTACAGCGGCCCTCAGGTTCTCGACGGAATTAGCGTAGGAGAGGCGCAGGTAGCCTTCGCCGTACTCGCCGAAGGCGGTGCCGGAGAGGACAGCGACGCCTGCTTCCTCCAGAATGCGCTTGGCGAGAGTGCTGGTCTCAATGCCCGTGCCGGTGACATTGGGGAAGGCATAGAAGGCGCCCCTGGGCTTGACACAGCTTATGCCGGGCAGCGAGTTGAGGCCGTCAACAATGACATCGCGCCGAGCCTTGAACTGAGCCATCATAGCTTCGGAGGCTTCCTGCGAGCTGCGCAGGGCCACGATACCCGCCCGCTGGATGAAGCTAGGTGTGCAGGAGTTGCAATTGGTCTCGAGCTTGGCTATAGCATCCGTCAGTGGCTTAGGCGCCACGCCGTAGCCCAGACGCCAGCCCGTCATCGCATAGGTCTTCGAGAATCCGTCGATAAGGATTGTGCGTTCTTTCATGCCTGGGAAGGCCAGCACCGAGTGGTGCTCGCCGTCGTAGACCATTCGCGAGTACGCCTCATCCGTCATCACCCACACATTGTGCTCAACAGCCATGCGCGCAATGGCCTCCAAGTCCTCCAGCGTGAGCACGCTACCCGTGGGGTTCTGAGGCGAGTTGATGATGATCATCTTGGTGCGCGGCGTGATGAGTCGGCCAAGCTCTTCCGCGTCTAGGCGGAACTCGTTTTCCTCGCGCAGGGGGAGGGGCACCGGCTTGGCGCCCACAAAGTTGATCACTGACTCGTAGATCGGAAACCCTGGGTTCGGGTAGATCACCTCCTCGCCTTCGTTGACGAGAGCCATAATGCCAAAGAAGATGATGGGTTTGGCGCCGGGCACGACGACGACCTCTTCCGGTGTCACGTCTACGCCGCGCGACTTCGAGATTGTCTCGGCGATGGCTTCGCGCAACTCGGGGTCGCCTGGCGACGGTCCGTAGTGAGTGTAGCCCTCGGCAAGCGCCTGACAGGCGGCCTGTCGGATATGCTCAGGCGTGTCGAAGTCCGGTTCGCCAATCTCCAGATGGATGACGGTCTTGCCCTCCCGCTCGAGCTCCTTGGCTCGCGCTAGGACCTCGAAAGCGGTCTCTGTCCCCAGTCTGCTCATTCGCTCAGCTAGCACTTGACAGACCTCCCGTCAGTTTCCCAAGTGTGAAGTATATAATGCCCTTTCTCGAAGCCCGTGGTCTCACCGACCCCGTCGGGCGCCGAGGCATGTGCAGGGCTAGGCGCAAAGCGGAACACCGACAAATACCCGGCTGGCCAAGCCCACTAGCCAGTAAATACAGCCCTCTCCCCCACAGGGTCCGGCTGCGGGTTTTGCGATTATACCACAAGCCGAAAGGCCGCAAGGGGCCAATGCCCGGGACAGCCCTCCCCCTCAGGGCCACCGAGCTCCACATAACAGCTACCTGGGATGTAGAACCCGCGTGGTGGTCGAGACGTAGAGCTTGCGCCCTCCGATGTCGTAGACCACCTCGCCGTAGGCGGCTGTGTACTGGTCTTCAGCACGGGGCACGGTCCCCACCAGCTTGTCATCCTTGGCCACCAGAGGCATCTCTTCCCACTTTGACTTGCGGAAATCCCGCACGTGCGAGTGGGCTACCCACAGGCGGCTCTCAACCACGGGCGTGTCGGACGTCACAGTCAGGCACAGCTCCTCGGGCGATTCAGCGAAGTCCCATTTGGCTCTGGGCATTTGCTCCTTCCTCGCCACCAACTGGAAGAAGGAACAGAGGCTGCTCAGCACCCGCATATGGTCGTCCAGCCCGTGGCCAGAGTTAGGTGCGATGAGCAGCCCTTTGGGGTGGGATAGGCCATGCCAATAGTAGTTGACGGCGTCCGTGGGCCAGTAGGGGTCATTGCTGCCCAAGATGATTAGTTTAGGCATGGTCAGGCGCTGGCGATAGGAATAGGGGTCCACCATCCAGAGAAGCCTGAAGCCACGGCCCTCTTCGGCGAACTGCTCTAGCTCTTTCTCCGTATAATCCGCGATCTGCTCGCTGTAGGCACCCCAGAACTCCTTCTGATGGAAGGCTTGGACAGCGATGTTCAGGATGTCGAAGACCATGGGCGCGATGGCCACACAGCGGTCCGGGTCGTATATGGCGGTCAAATAGGTGGTCCAGCCGCGCTTGGAGGCCCCGGTCACGAAGAACCCGCGCAGCTTGGTCTGCCACTGCTGTTGGGCCAGATCCTCAAGGCAGTCCATGGCGCGGATCACGGCCTTGACCATGGGGAACAGCAAAACCCAGTCCTCGTCGCCTGTTTCGATATACTTCATCCAGGTGTAGGAGATAAGTCCATCTTCGCGTAGGTTGTTGAAGAGCGGCTGGTTGGGTATGTGGTAGATGGCCGCGACCCTCGCACCGATCATGTTGGCAATGATCAGGCCAATCTGTCTATCATTCGTGCCGGCGCTGCCCCCGGTGATGAGAAGCCCGACCAGGTCCGGGAACTCGATCCTGGCTGGTTCGTAAACCTGAAGCTGGTGTTCCCACGTGATCCCCTGCCAGACCTGGGAAACCAAGAAAAGGTCGTAGACCTTGCCCTGGGGGAGTTGTTCGGTGCTCCGCAGTTCCCACTTGTAGGCCTTGTCGGGCTTCTCCACGTAGCTGAAAAGGTCGGCGTGGGCCGGGACGAGAGCTCCAAGGGTCAGGAAAGCCGCTGGCCAAGACAACAGGCACGAGGAGAACCTGTTGCGTTGGGGCATGGGGCTATCACCTCTCACTCAATAGTCGCCGGAGCCTCCTTCGCGCCTCCTGGACCCGACTCCTGCCACTGGACGAACAGAAGCAATGCCCCTCGGCGCCAACCAATACGTTTGCTCGTCTCCTAGTCGCACTGTAGTGCCCGCACCAGCGCCTCGCCGGCCCTCCGCGCCGTCTCAAGCTTGTACTCTCGCGTCAGGCGGGTGACAGGGATCAGATCGAAAACGCACAAGCGCAGGTGCTGGGAGTAGCGCTCGAGGATCTGCTGGCAGGAGACAATGCCCCCGCCAGATCCACCGGCAGCGGCTATGCCGAGCAGAAACCTGCCCTCCAGCGGGCTGTCTCCGGGGCCGGCGTTCTCGCAGCGGCGCAGGCGATCCAGAAAGCTCTTGGCGACCTCGCTGACCTCGCCATAGTACACAGGGGTGCTGATGACGATCGCGTTGGCCCGGCGAAGCTGCTCGCGCAGGGCCTGGAAGTCGTCTTCGATGATGCAGCGCCCCTCGCTGCGGCAGAGGCCCCAGCCGTTTCCGCACTGGCGGCAGGCCAGCAAATCGAGCGTTTTCATATGAACCAAGGCGGTCTCGGCGCTTGCCTGAGTAGCGCCCTCCAACGTCTGCTTGAGCATAGAAGCTGTAAGACCGTCCTCGTTGGGGCTGGCATTCAGACCCACGATCAGCACTGGGCGTCCCTCCGTAAGACAGCAAGTGAGTGTGGCAAGCACGACGTAGGTTTTCGCCGCCAGAGACTGAAGTCCTGCCTGGCGCGGCTGAGGGACCGGTCAGACCGGCTTTGTCACCTCGTCCTCCTAGCCGCAGGCGGAGTTCCAGCGTAGTGGGGCCGGCCGCCCGCGAATAGTCGCAGGCCGAGGCGTCGGCAGATCTCTTCGCCTAGGAGCTTGCTGAGGCCATAGGCGCCACGAGGCTTGGTGGGGTGATCCTCGTCGATGGGTACATACTCCACTCCGGAAGTATCTCCCCGCCGCTGAAGACCATGCCCGGGACAGAGTCGATGCTGGCCATAACGAGGCACCGGTCTCCACCTAGGACAGCAGTCTCAACGACTACTGGGGCCCATCTCACCCGCATCAGCCAGTCGTCCGAAACGCAGCCAAGAGCGGGCACGGCGGCTAAGTGGAGAACTGCGTCACAACCCTGAAGCCCAAGAGGGAAACGGAGTCGAGTATGTCTCCCTGGACGTGACGAAGAGGGACTTCGGGAGGCGGCTGGACAAGGTTGTAAACTAATAGAACAGTGCTCAGCAAGGAAATGCAGGATGTGGCGTCCAACGTTGCTGTTCTCTACCAGTAAGAACGTTCGTAGGGCATCCTCTCAGGGGTGAGGCAGGCTATCTGGCGGTTTGCTCCTGTGCGCGCTGCACGACGTGCCGAACGGCTGCCTGAAGTTCCTTGTTGTTGATGCGACCGCCCAGGAACTCAGCCTGGAGGAGCTTATTAAGTTGAGCAAAGACGTCGCTCCGGCTCATGCCCTCGCCGATCCAGCGATCGACCTGGACCAGCAGGGACTGCAGCCGCTTTGGAGGAATGCGCTCGATCTCGGACTGGACAAGACGCTTGATGTCCTCGACGCGGTCGGTCTCGACGCGTTGCCCGGTCTCTGGATCGAGGTAGGTGAAAAGGCAGTTGCTGTGAGTGAAGCTGATGTTGAGCTGACAGG
>JAKORR010000854.1 GCA_029777735.1 Armatimonadota bacterium
AACAGCGCGCGAGATGCTGCCGGCCTGGCAGTGGGGGCCTTTTCAGATCACCCGCGGTACAGGGCTCTTCGGGTTGGCCATGGCCCTACGCATCCTGGGCATGGTGCTCATAGGGCTGGTGCTGATCACGACGACCCGAGCCGAGGAGTTTAGCTACGGCCTGCGCTGTGTGGGGACGCCGCCCCTACTTACTACGGCTCTGTCCCTCTCCTTCCACCTCCTGCCGCTGTTCATCAACACAGGCCTCCTAGTTCGCCAAGCCCAACAGGCTCGAGGGCTTGAACTGTCGCGCGTTCCCGTCTGGACGCGTTTCATGCGCTCTGTCACCGTGGTGGTGCCGGTGATGGGCTATGCGTTGCGGCGTGCCGACGACCTTACACGGGCACTGGAGCTTTGGGGCGTCGGCGTCCGACCGCCAACCTTCCTACATCAGCGGGACGTGGCGCCTGCCGAGGCGCTTGTCCTCGTGCTGGTGGTGGTCCTTGTGGCGGCTTGCATCTACGCTAGGGTGAACGGCTATGGAGAGATTCTTCCCAGACTCTAGGCCTTGGTCTTTGGCGAGGGCTTCGTGGTCCGATCGAAAGGCTGGGCAAAGCCAGGCCAACGCCTTCCGCCGAGCGCCCCTACCTTCAATCCTCCTTGGCCCGGTCCTCGCTGCTGTGTGCCTTGGGGCAGCGCTGGCGCCTGCTGCGGCGCACCAAGGTTCTCCACCGCCCGACGCTGCTGGCTGGTTTGTCTATCCCTGCCTACATGTGGCGTCGCCTCCGGTCATCGACGGCGACCTGTCTGATGTGGCCTGGCAGAAGTCCGTACCGGTCAGTGGTTTCCGCTACTCGGCCTCGCAGCTCATGGCGCCGTACCAGACCGTGATGCGGCTGCTTTGGGACCACGACTGGCTGTATATGGTGGTGGATGTCGAGGAGCCGGCAATGGACAAGGTCGTTGTCACAGCTCGGGGGCGCGACGCCTATGTGTTCAACGACGACAGCATCGAGTGGTTCGTGCATCCCTGGCACAGCGGTGACGCTTATTACCAATTCGGGCTGAATCTTGCCGTCGGTATGTGGGATTCGCTCCGCTTTGAGAAGGCCTGGGACTGCGAGTGGCGGGCAGCTGTAAAGCGAGGCTCCGATCGCTGGTATGCTGAGGCTGCCATGCCGCTCGGCCCGTGGGGCAAGCGTCTCCTGAGGCCTGGTGACCTGTGGGGCTTCAACTTATGCCGCGAGAGACAAGCCGGCGGCAGCCGCGAACTGATGAACTGGGCCAACGTCCTGGCAGACTTCCACCGGCCCGACCTTTTTGGTCACCTACTGTTCCTGGACGACCTTGCACAGCTCACGGCCGCCCAGGTAGCCGCCGTCGCGCGAGAGCTGGGCTGCCCGACGCGTGTCTTCACGCCACAGGGCTGGTGGCAGGTTGACAGGCAGGCTGAACAGGTGACCTACCAGAAGGACCTGCGTCACGCGATCGACGTGCGCCTGCGCTCCGAGCTGAAGGAGATCAGAGCCAGCATCAACCGCGAGGGCCAGCCGGAGCTCTGGGACAGATACCGCGCCTTGGCCGACCGCTGGCATGGCATACGGCAGCTGGGAGAGCAGCCTGTCGGCCCGGTAGACTGGGCGCACGCCCGACAGGCCTTGGAAGGCCTGGAAACGCAGGTGCCCGAACTTCTCTGGGAGGTGCGGCTAACCAACCTGCTGCAGCGACTGTAACCTACGTACCGTGACGATGCACGAGGGGGATAGTCTTGAGTCTCCTATGTAGGCCAGTCTGGCTATCCTGCAGTGTTGGGCGGCGTGGAGGTGGTGCAAATAAAAGTGGACGGCGCCTGGGTGTAGTTTCGACAGGCGGCTTGCCTGATAGGCCTGAAGGCCCTGCAAACCCTTTCGGCAATTCCTAGGGAGGTGAGCCCAAGTGGCAAAGTTGTTCGGACGTGAGTACACACGCAAGGAACTAATGGAACGAGTAGGTAGTGTGGATCAGGTTGGCGGCGCCAGACTGATTCGCCTGG
Organism: Armatimonadota bacterium; assembly: GCA_029777735.1. GTDB lineage: Bacteria > Armatimonadota > Zipacnadia > Zipacnadales > FEN-943 > JAKORR01. The sequence goes on from JAKORR010000854.1 coordinate 2,012, forward strand.
CCGACGGCAACGAAGACAATGCGCGGGCTGTGCTGTTTCGCACAGGCACTGGGATGAGCTTCATCGCCAATGCCGACCGCGGCCTGGATATTGTGGCGGCTGAGTGGCGGGGTGCATCGCTCTGTTGGCGCTCGCACACGGGCGATGTTGGTTCGTCGCGTTTCGAGTCGCTCGGCCTTGGATGGCTGCGCAGCTTCTTTGGCGGCCTGGTAATGACCTGTGGCAGCACCTACGCTGGCTCCCCAGTCGAGGACCCGGATACGATCGAGGGCGGCCCTCTAGTACAGCTCAAAGAAGGCAAGCTTGAGTGGCAGCCTACCGGTAGCTTGGGTCTCCATGGGCGCTTTTCTCACACTCCGGTCAAGAACCTGTATGTCGATGGAGCCTGGGAGGGCGATGATTACGTGTTCTGGGCGCAGGGCAAGGTCCGCGAGGCGATGGTCTTCGGCCCAAACATGGTCGTCGATCGCCGCGTCTCCGCCCGCCTGGGTGAGAACAGGCTTTGGCTGCACGATGTCGTCACCAACGAGGGCTGGGAGCCGCAGGAGCACATGTATCTGTATCACATTAACCTGGGCTTTCCTGTGGTTGACGGCGGAGGCGAATACATCTTTCCCGCCTCCGAAAGCAAGCCACGCACGCCCATTGCTGCTGAGCATTTTGACACCTGGACCCAGTTCCCCGATCCGATACCGCACGAGGAAGAGTGGGTCTACTACCACCGCTGCCGCTCGATGGATGACGGCACAGTGTACGTGGCCTTCATCAACCGTTCCTTTGATGGCGGCCGTGGACTTGGTGTGTATATCAAGTATAACCTTCGGCAGTTCCCCGAGCTGGTTCAGTGGAAGCTTCCGGCCCAGGGGCATTACGTGACCGGTATTGAGCCCTCCACGAACCTAGTGGACGGCCGCGTCAAAGAGCGCAATGAGGGACGCCTGACGGTACTGGAGCCACAGGAATCACGCGAGTACCAAGTCGAGATCGGTGTGCTCACGAGTGCCGACGAGATCGACGACATGGTCGCTAGGATCCGCGCGCTGTAGGGTAGGCGGGAGCACGAGCGGCTGGAGTAGAGGTGGCGCGGGGCCAGCTTGGCAGCGCGCAAGGATACGGTGTGTTCCCGGGAGTCTGTCGCCGAACAGCCCAAGGGATCAGGTCGTCCTGGAGGCGCGCCTCCCTGGCGCAGCGGACCGCGTGGGGCTGTCTGCCTTGTCCTGCAACTGTGCGAACATAGGTAGAAGGGCGGAGGGGGTGGGATTCGAACCCACGAGAACCCGGAGGTTCTAGCGGTTTTCAAGACCGCCGCCTTAGACCACTCGGCCACCCCTCCGTGCCGCTAAAAACATTACTCACAGACGTACTGCCAGTCAACCAACTTGGGCCGGGCAGCCAACGCCGGCAGGACGTGGCCCTAGGTCCTCTAGCTCGCTTCGTTGTCTTATTGCTTCCTCAGCCGACCGCTCTTGCGTCCACTCACGCCTTCTTGCATACTTAGCAGGACAGGTGAGCAAAGTGCCCGAAATCCCTTCCGACAACTGGCTCGACCGGGTGCGAACGGCCATAAGTCGGCCCTTCACGGCGGGCAACTTGTTGGATTACGGCCTCTGCCCACGTAAGTTCCTCCTCTCCCAGTTCGCCGCCCGCGAGCAGATGCGCGCCCTAGGCCGCTTCCGGGCCCTGCACAGCGCGCTGCGGGCCACCTTGGTTGCGGCAGACAAGATGGGGGGGCCGGCGGCCCTGTCGCTCGAGTGGCTGCGAGATGAGTTCCTACGCAACTTCGACGGCGCCGCCTGCGCCGATACGCTTGAAGAGGAGCAGACTCTACGTCAGGGCTTGCGCATGCTCGCTGAGTTCCAGGCTTCTCAGCAAGACAGTTCCTGTGAGCTGATCGCCGCCGACTTCCGCTTTGAGGAGAACGTAGAGGACTTGCGGTTCGCGGCGGTGGCGGACAGGGTCGAGTGTTCGCCGCAGACGGGCCTGATCGTTGCCCGCTTCGATTCGCGCCGTGAGCCGCTCGGTCCTACGCGCTTAGTCCGCGACCTGTCAATGGGGCTGCTGGTGTTGCTCGCCGAGGCGTACTATGGTAAACGCCCGACCGCGCGCATTTACAGTCTGCACAAGAACGCGATCTACGACGCTCGGCTCGAGGACGCAGACCTGGCCCGCGTGCGCAGCCGCGCCCTGACCGTAGCTCGCTCCGTGCGCGCTGACGTTGAATTCAACCCCGCGCCCGGCGACCACTGCCGCTGGTGCCGGGTCCGCAGCGACTGCTCAGCCTGGCAAGAACGCCGCAGGAGCCTGCTCGGACCGGGAGGAAACTGAGATGGACAGCTTCGGCCAGTTCTTCTATCGCCTGTGGATGTCACGCCTTCCCTTGCAGCTTGCCTACGCCATCTGCACGGCCGCGGTGTTTGAGATCTTGGTGTGGCTGGTGAACAGCCGCGTTCAGCGGCTCCTTCGGCCTACCTTCGCGCGTGACAAGGGTGCCGAGCCGAGCATGCGAGCCGCACGGATGAGATTCCTGCTGCGTCCGCCTCAGATCCTCGTGCGCACTGTCCTCTACGTCCTAGCCATCGCGATCATCCTGCGCATCTTCGGCCTGATACTGCGCTTCGAGGTGTTTCCTATCCTGGGAGCCGTGGCCGCTGGCGCGCTAGTCGCCTGCTGGGGCCTTCTGCAGGACTGTGTGC
>JAKORR010000855.1 GCA_029777735.1 Armatimonadota bacterium
CCCGAAGGAGTATAAGCCGAGTCGCTGCGCGGATCGACGTCTACCGTAACGATAGGCCGCCCTTGAGCCAGGGCAGCCTCGCTGTCGAATAGCTCCACCTCAACGGCCGGAGGTACGTATAGTGTATAAAGTGCGTTCCAACCACTGTCCGCAGAGCGCGGGTCGCCCTGTGGTATCTCTCTCATCCAATCGTCAGTCAACGCCTCCAGGTCGTGCGTGCCATCAGCGTTCACGAACTGCAGGTCGCTGTTGTTGTCGACATATATCCCCGGGCCATGCCCCAGAGCCCCCAAGTAGACCGCACTGCCTCCAACTACCACCGGCTCACCGCTATCTCGCGTCAGGGCGCGATACCGATCCACACCCGTCAGGGGGTCCGGGAAGAAGAGGTCAGGAGCGCTCAACGGCTTGACGAAACGCGACTGCCCCTCGCTGTCCATTGTCTCAGCCCCATCGCGTACAAGCCCATCGAGAGTAGTGAAGGACGGGCTGTCAGAGGGCCAGAGCATCCGTGGATCAGAGACTTCGACGCCATCGTTCCAGTGACGTCTCCTGACCGCCGAAGTTTGTCCTGGCACCGCAGCTCCAGGCACATCCTGCGCTGGGTCGCTGATGCCGTAGCGCACCTCAAGCGAGTCGTCCCGCAGATATCCGCCCCAAGGCGTGTCGTTGGTGTTACCCGGGTCCTTGGGCTGCCCATTAGCTTCTCGCGGGATCGGCGTCGTAGTGAGAGTGATCTGGTTGCTGGCGCCACCCGGATCCAGCGGAGTTCCAGCGAGTGGTGAACCGTCCAGATTGCCACCAGAGAGCTGCAGGTGGGTGTTGATCCTGATAGGTCCATCGAAGAAGCTCACCAGGAACTCTCCCTGGTTCGCAGGCCCGGAACCCAGCCCATGGATGTTGATAGAGCCGGAATTGTCGAAGTCGATCCACGGCGAAGAGCCTAGATAGGCCGGCTTGCCGGTGTTGGTCTTGTCCGTGACCCAGATAAGGTTATCGGTAAGCCCTAGCGGCTTGTAGGCCACCAGGCGTCGCTGGACCGCCACGCGCCCAGCCACCACACCCACGGCCTCCATCTTGATGTATTTGCTCATAGGGTCCGGCTGAGTGGCGCTGTCAGTGTACTCGAAGGGAGGATCGGGGTCGTAGGTGACTTTCAGCAACACATGCCCGTTGCCCATCGTTGCCTGATCCAACACCGGGCCGTCGCTTTGCGCGCCCGTGGGGTCGGGATACCGCGTAAATCCCTCACGCACTGTCGCACCTGTGGCGCTGTCGTACAGACCGTTGTAGCCACGCAAGATCTCTTCGGGTAGATAGTAGTCGTCCTCGGTCTCCGGTATGGTATCGGCGCCCCAGTAGCCAGGGTCTGGCGTGTTTAGGTTCACATCTATCATGGGTGGACGCGGTGGCCGCCAGTCGGCGCCAAGCGTGCTGTGCTGAAGCATGTAGTCGGCGTACCTGATGCCCGCCTGGGCAAGCGACTGAGCCAGCAGTATGTCGCCGTGACGCGCGCTTTGGTGCTGGTTGTACGAGACGACCGCGACGAACAGGATGCCCATCAGCAAAATGGCAGTCATCAGCAAGACCGCTATCAGAAGCACTTGACCGCGGGTCCGGGAACCCACAAACCTGTCTCGGTGACCAGGCCCGCTAGTCCATCGCATTGCGGATCACCACCTGGTCCCGTACCTGTATCCGGTGCAACCGTACGTCTGTAGGCAGAACGAACAGCCCCGCCATCGCTGGACTCGGCTCCAGATCCACGTAGGTCCCCACCGTCAAGCACACATTCATTGCATGCCTCGTCGAGTAGTCGGCAACAACGATATCATCCTTGTTGCTCGTGGGATCGAAGTTACACCGTTCATAGTAGCGCACCTCGATCGCGAAGGCCGACAGCGCATCCGAACCGCCAAACCAATCTGGACTAGGCGGATCGTTGCGGTTGAAACGAATCTGTGCCGTCCGTTGGTCCTGGGAGACGTAAGGGCAGAACTGCCATCGCCCGATCCTGTCTTGATCATAGTTAGACGTCGGCTGCAGGTTGTAGTACCTGTAGGGGTGGGAGGTGCCACCGCCCGCCGAGTACTGCACCAGCAGGCGCACACTTATGTTGCGCCTCACCAGCTTGGCGGGGACCTTGGCACCATTCCACGTCGGATCGATGACATAGGCTATTGGGACGCGCGGGTCGCTGGCTGTCTCCGGTGCGGGTGGATAGATTGGGTAGATGTCCTGCGTGTAGGAAGCACCTGAGGACCTGTTGCCAGTTGCGTCATAGACGTCGGCCGATAGCCCGTCAGAAGCGTCTCCGTCAATAGATAGTGGGTAGAAGCCCATGCCAGGGTCTGGGCTAACGTCGAACACCGGCCCGCTGGCCCGCCAATCGCCGAACCGCACGCTGCCTGTTCCCGAATCCCACCGTATAACTAGAGCCGGTTCGGGGGAGGGCGCAGCTTCCAGGGTGTCGAGCACCCGCACTGTCCAATCCTGCACCTCGGGATCGGGATCGTATCGGTACACTACTAGCCGGGGATTCAGCTCCGTGCCCGGTAGCGGCAGGTCGGCCGTCGTGTAGGCCTGCGAGCCGTCGTTCTGCACGCCCAGCCAGCCTCCATGCCTAGCGCTATAGACAACGCCGTCCTCGGAAGCAGCAAGTATTTCCCCCACCGTTCGCTGGGGCACGAACTGAAGGCCCTCAGTGATGTACCGCATTCCGACCGCTGTGTCCGCGTCGGCGCAAGCGCTGTTAAGGCACACCGGCGCGTAGCCCATCCACATGCTGCCACAGCTCTCGCAAAGTGAGACCGACGGCGCCAGGTCGGCTCCGGACCGAGGAGTCAACGCGTTCTCTGAGACCACCTTGTCCGCCCACCAACCCCAATGGCCCGACCCCGGCGGATCCTCTCGGACATATCCTTCCTGTCGGAATACGGCAAAGGGGTTGTCCTCGCCGTGAGGCACCAAGGGCTTAAGGGTACCAGGGTCCAGTCTGTCGTCGGCCAGATGAACCGTGAAGCGAACTGCCCGGAAGCAGGGCACATCCGCGGCCAGATTAGGATCATAGACATCCAGGACCTCAGGTCTCAGCGGCGTGATCAACTGCCCGGTGGCATCGCGCTGTGCCGGCGCAAAGGTCACCGTCGAGTAATCAACCACCTTGAGGGAAGTCGCGTTGCCGCTCACTGCAGTGACGTCCACTACGTCCGGATCAAACACGTAGACTGCCTCACTGAGCTCGCGGCTCATCTGTTCCATGGCCAGACGCACGGCATCCTGCATGTCTACATGCCGCTTGCCGCGCCTTACCAGGTCCAAACCAGCGACCATGGGGGCAAAGAGTAGGCCGAAGAGAATGACCATGATCGCCAGAACTACGAGAATCTCGATGAGCGTGAAGGCGCACTTACTTCTCGCTATCCTCACCAGCCGTGGGGGTAGAAGCGTGAGTGCTTGAGTTGTGGATCGACAATCTCTAGGCATTCCTAAGCCCCCGGCTTAGTCGCCAGGTCGGACTCGCCAAGCGTCAGTGCCTGCCTCGCGGAACAAGGACTTTGGCTTGACCTCAGTCTGTCCGCCCCAATACAGGACCTGATACTGACCTTCTCCACCCCGCGTGAAGCTTATGGCGTGCTGATCGCACCAGCAGATCAGTGCGCTGTCATCGGGCCGCCAGCTCGGATCGTACGCCGTTACCTTGCCCGTTCCGGGAGCAAGCTGCCTGTGATAGTCGGCGTTGTCCGGGTCGTCCTCCCCTCGGTAGGGCAAATAACGGTATTGATTCAGCATGCTCAGATTGCCGCCAGGGTCAAAGCCCGCCAGAGTATCGCGCCCGTCGTAGGCGTGGTAGTACCTGTCGTCGGTCTTGGCTATCCCGACCTGGCTCGGGCAGTGCAGGTTCTCATCGTCACCCAGATACCCCATGGTATAGAGGACATAGAGGCCCGGACCTATCGGCTCAGTAAGCGGGTTCGAGGGATCGTCGCCAACCGCGAGCTCGTAGGGCGGCACACCGCGCTCGTCGAGCATATACATTTTCAGAGCTTGGTGAATCGCGTGGAGGTGGGCACCGCAGGCCATCATGCGGTTTCCTTCACGCAGGCTCTTGCCGATCGGCACGGTTATGGCGATCAGAATGACGCCGATAGATATGACAACCATCAACTCGATGAGCGTCATGCCAATCCCAGCCCTGCCTCGCGCCTTAGTCATCCTTGCGCGCTTCATCTCACAGGGCCCCTGTCGGCAGTAGAATAGTGTCAAGGTCGTAATAGACCAGCCGCCCAGTCGGCGTGCGCCACCAAGGACGCACCTTCAGCGACACCCCTCTTACCACTCGGACTTCCACAACCTTGGGCCTGTTCAACGAGCAGGTCGCAGCGTTACCGGCGGTGTTCAGTCCCAGTGTGTGAAGCTCGCCGACCACCGATCTCTTCA
>JAKORR010000856.1 GCA_029777735.1 Armatimonadota bacterium
ACTATAGCATCACGCAAGCCGGGATGCAACATGGCTGGTGTTTGACAGCCTATGCACTGCATCCTACAATCGTCGAATTGCGCGGGATGCACCTCCTGCGCCACGCCCATTTTTCGCGAGAGGTGAACTATCATGACCAATCTCATCCTGCGCGACCTCGGCAATGGCCTGGTTTTGCGGCGCTCTACGCCGGAGGACGCCGACGCGCTGGCCACGTTCAACGCCAACATACACGGCAACCGGCGGGAGAATCGCCCAGACCTCCACGTGGGGGTCTGGGTGCGCGACCTGCTTGCCCCGCCTCACCCCACCTTTGGGGCGGGAGACTTTACCATCGTAGAGGATACGACCACCGGCCAGATCGTCTCCTCGCTCTGCCTGATCTCCCAGACCTGGGCCTATGAGGGCATCCCCTTTGGCGTCGGGCAGCCCGAACTGGTCGGCACGCTGGCCGAATATCGGACGCGCGGGCTGGTGCGGGCACAGTTCGAGGTGGTTCACCAATGGAGTGCCGAGCGCGGCCATCTGCTTCAGGTCATCACCGGCATCCCCTTCTTCTACCGGCAGTTCGGGTATGAGATGTGCGTCAACCTGGGCGGCGGGCGTACCGGCTTCAAGGACGATGTTCCCGCGCTGAAAGAGGGGGAGCAAGAGCCATACCGGGTGCGTCCGGCGACAGCAGCCGACATCCTGGTGCTTGCGGAGCTTTATAACGAGGCGGCCAGGCGTAACCTGCTGACCTGCGTACGCGACGAGGCGATCTGGCACTATGAGCTTTCTGTCCGCAGCCCAGAGAACGTACACAAGAGGGCCTTCTGCGTGATCGAAACGGCCACCGGAGAGCCTGTCGGCATGCTGGCGCACGTTCCCCGCATAGAACGCAACACGTTGGGTATTACTGCCTACGAACTCAAGCCGGGCATCTCTTGGGCCGCAGTCACACCCAGCGTGCTGCGCTACCTGAAAACTACCGGCGAGGAGTACGCCCAGCGCGCCGAGACTCCCTTTACTACCATCGGCTTCTGGCTGAGCGTGGAACACCCGTCCTACTCCTTGGTGCAGAAGCTGCTGCCGCGTTCCCTCCCTCCCTATGCCTGGTATATGCGA
>JAKORR010000857.1 GCA_029777735.1 Armatimonadota bacterium
ACTAAACCCAGGGCGAATCAGCCTTCCGGATTTCATTAATTACCCACGCGGGGAAGTTAAGGAATTTAGCTTCACTGGTTTAGCGAATCAAGAGAAACGGTCAGAAATCTTCGGGTTTCTGGCCGTTTCTTGTTTTCTTACCGCAGTCGAGGCGCTGCGCCAGCGGCGGCGGTACGGTGCTTGGGCTGGTGGTGGGCGCTGCCAGGGTGTGCTGGCACGCCAAGTAGCCCCTCGGTTGGGGGCTGGATGGGTGCCATTCAGTTCAGGGGCAGCGTGCGCTTAACTGCCCATGAGGCCGCCCATGCACGAGAATAGGAAGCTATGCGACCAAGATACGAGGATGAACTCGGCTTGCCGGTTGCTGGTGTGTTTTCCCTCCTGCTCGTTATCGGCGTCTGGATCACCTTCATAACGCAGTCAGTGAATGCGGGCAACCACCATGCGGCGGAGAGCCCGTTAGCTTGGCTGATGGTTATCGCGGCGGCTGTTGTTGGGCTGCTCGTCTCAGTGTGGATGAAAGAAACTCTCTGGCCCGCGATCGTTGCACTCATTATTTCGCTGGTCGCGGGGCCAGTCGTCCTGATCTGCTTGGTTATGCACAGCTTCAGCCAGATGTGACAGCGCAGGGGTGCTGCCGCGCATTCCGTAGGTACGCCGCCACACGTCACTCGCCCTATCGAGGGAACGGGTGTCACGAAACCAGAAGAAGTGAGTATCTTCGGTGGTGTGAGGTAGGTCGGGGGACCTGGCCTGCTCTCGTCCGTAAGCAACTTGGACCAGTTGCGTCCTTCCGAGACGTGGCCGTGCTCGATCGACTCCCCAAGACCCGCTCCGGCAAGATCTTACGCAAGACCATGCGTCAGATCGTTGACGGGGAGGACTACCGCGTTCCCGCAACGATTGAGGATCTCACGGTCATCGATGACTTGATCCGCGCCCTTCCCACCACGCACAGTGCTCCTGCCACCGCAACGATCGCGCTCACAGTGCAAAACTCTTAACGGTGCGCCTGACTGAACGATGGGCCCGGCGCCCCGCACGCCTTTGACCAGCGATGAGGGGCAAGCCTGTTGCCAGTCATGCTTGGATGCCTCAGGTAGAGCGATCGAAAATCTGCCTTGTGTGCTCTCAAAGCGTCCACACTGGCAGGCCTGGTGGCACATTCGAGAGCACACGAGAGGGTCAGCGATTAGGCGTGCCCGTGCCTTGGAGCAGGTCGAGCGCTGCAGCTTCTTCTTTCTTGGCAGGGGTAGAGCTCTCAAGTTAGAGTAATCTCTCGTGGAGGCGAAGAGGGAGCCACCGGCTCTCGAGCCAGATGGGATCACTGAACTCAAAAGAATGGTCGCGCACGCCATGAGCTACCAAACAGAGCTGCACATTCTCGTGGGCTCGTACTCCATTCCCTCCCCGTGGGCTGGGATGCCAACGGGGCACGGGGCGGGCATCTCGTCGCGCACAAGCACAAGCACAAGCACAAGTGCCGACACGGGCTCCGGCGTCACCTGGCGCGAAGACGGCCCCGTCCACTACGAGGTCAACCCCTCGTTTCTGGTTCAAGACCACGAGCAAGGCAGGGTGTGGGCAGTGTCTGAGCAAGAACACAGCGGTGAGCTGCTTTGCTTTGACCTCGACGCGCGGCGCCAGCTGATTACCCCCGTAACGCGAACCGTATCGACCCAAAGCGCCGGGCCCTGCCACGTCGAGCTGCATCGCGAGGTGGCGCTCTGTTTAGCAGTGCCTTTCGGTAGCGTGCGTGGGTCGATCTGGTAGCGCGGGCGGGTCACCGGTAGCGGTGCGCCGCCCGCGCTCCGCCGTTCAGCTCTCGGGCAGGTCCTGGGCTGCCGCGGTGTGGCGGCGCATGTTCGGCCCGTTCAGTTGCACGATCTCCGCGTTCGAGACGATCCGGTTCAGGATGGACTCCGCGATGACC
>JAKORR010000858.1 GCA_029777735.1 Armatimonadota bacterium
GCGTTGTACACATAACCCTCGGCGTCCGTCTTATACGGCTCGTCACGCTCTCCACTATCCACCAGCGCCTCCCAGGTCTCACTCCACAGCAAAACCTTGTACTTGTCCGGCAGTAGGCACTGCGCCGCGCCGTCCTTCGTGCTGCGCTGCAACATCAAGCTCACCGACTCGCCTGCCGCTGGTGTCCCCTCTATCAGCACCCGAATCCGCCCTGGCGCCCAGCACAGTGTCAACTCCTCGACGAAGGGCGCAGCCTGCGGCACCCCCGGCGCGATCCGCTCCCCCAGCGTCGGGTGGTACACCCCCACAGCATAGACCCCCACGTCCTCCCGCCCTCGGAGCAAGTAACAGGCGAAAACTTCGTCATGGCTCACCACCAGCGGCATGCCCTCTACTCGCTTCAGCCGCGCCCGCACTCCTGCCGTCTCGAAGGCCACTTCCCCCTGCCCGTCGGTCCCTCGCTTCACCTCCGCCACGATCATGGGCACGCCGCCCACTTCATAGCTGTCGCCAACGTCCACGGTTGTCCGCATGAACTTGTACACCAACTCCACGCGTGTCCTGAATAGTGGAAAGTGTGATGCGCAAACCTACCCCTCGCCCGCCCCACTGCCCCTTAGCCTTACCTATAGGTCCCTCTGCCGTCTCCCGCCGGGTCGCACACCAACGCCAGCGCGCGGTAGATGGCCTCTTGCACCTCGTCACTCTCGGCCAGTGCCGCCGCGAGCCTGTCTGTGGCCGTCCGCACCGTCACGTCCACCCGCACCGCCTGCGCCCCAGCGCTCCTCACGACCGCGCCCGCCGCGTCCTCCCTCCGCCGAGGCAGGGGCATCGTTTCCTCGGCTATCTCCGCCAGGCCCTGTCGCGGCCTCGCAAGTGCAGCTTCTATCGGTAAACTTATACCTGGTGCCCCTTCCGCCCCAGCTTGTCCGCTCTCGCCTGATCCTTCCGCCACGCCCCCGCCCGGCCGCGGCGCCTCCGCCAGCTCATGCTCCAGCGCCCGCCCCGTGCCGGCCCTTGGCTCTTCCACTGTCTTCTTAGCCTTCTGTTCATCGGCTGCGGCCACGGCCTCAGTCTCCTGCACCGGCTCTAGTGCCCACCGTCCCGGCAGCTTGGACTCTGCGACCTGCCCCTCTGGCTCAGCTCTCTGTCCGGCCGGGCCAGTCCCTCCCGCGCCCGACGCGCCCGCAGCGACCGCCTGGGATGCCCGCCCCCTTTCGGGCCCGCCCACGCTCTCGCCCGGCACGCTGGGCACCTCCGCCTCTCTCACGGCCCTCGCCTTTCCGGATCGTCCTTCGAGCGCCCGGACTATTGCCCGCAGCAGTGGAGACCAGTCCTGTGCCTCGACGTCTCGTTGTCCTGCCACCACGCCGCGCAGCGCGACGGCAGGCAGCCCCTCGGCCGCCCTGGCAACGGGACTCATGTATTCGAGACTGTCTCGCATATCTCGCCTCACCAGCAATCGCGGCTTAGACCACGGTGTTGCAGTCGCGGGTTGAGCCTGGGCCCGCCATGGCCTCCGCCTCCCCACCCCTACCCCCTACCCCGTCTCCTCATTCACCGCGCAGGCCACGTCCAGAAGCGCCTCCACCGTGTGGTAATCCTCCCGCAGCAGCCTCTCCGCCGTATACCCGGGGTACCGGCTCAGCAGCACGTCCAGCACCAGCGCCATCGGTGCGTCCGCTATTGGCTGGCCCTGTGCGTAGGCCCGCACCACGGCCAGCCACTCGCCCCTTTTCCCGTCCCCAACTCCTTCGGCGGCTCTGCGAGCCTTCGCAGCAGCTCCGCCACCACCACCGCGTCGAGCTCATCCAGCCGATCGGCCCGCCACGGCGCCGGCTGCCCGTCCCCCTCGGCCTCCTCGCAGCCCACAACAACGTGTCCGAGCAGTTCCCTCGCGGCCTCTTCGACCGCCACCTGCCGCGCCCGTTCCCCCAGCTCTTCGGCCTCAATCTCCGCCAGCCGCCGCACAAAGCCGCGCATCAATCCCCAGGGCGTTCGCACGTGGAACGTCAACCCGCCCACCTCGATTCTCCTTGTCCGACCCGCGCTTGTCAGTGAAGATCACCTCTTGACGAAAAGAGTTCTTACCCATACGATTATTACGTTGCTACCGACTAGGACCGGTGGTGAAATCTTCCCCTCCCAAAAGAGGTGAAAGGAAATGGGACGACGAGGCTTCACCTTGATCGAGCTGTTAGTTGTGATCGCGATCATCGCGATCCTGGCGGCTATCCTCTTCCCCGTCTTCGCCAAGGCTCGCGAGAAGGCCCGCCAGTCGTCGTGCTTGAGCAACGTCAAGCAGATCGGGCTGGCTTTTCTCCAGTACGTCCAGGACTATGATGAGCGCTGGCCCATCATGTACTGGAGTGGCACCACCAATCGCTGGGAGCCCTATGGCATATACTGGGGCGGCGAGATTGCGCCGTACGTCAAGAACACCCAGATCTTCCTCTGCCCAAGCAAGAGTGACACCGTCTGCAGCTACATCTACAACCAGGGACTGGACAGGCGCAAGGACTCGGACATCCAGTACCCGGCCCTGACGGTCACTATCTGCGACAGCACCAGCAACGGCTGGTGGGCCCTGGACGGTCGCGACATGGTCCCCTTCGACAGTCCCAGGTGCCGCATCGGAGCCATCCACAACGAGGGCGCCAATTTCGGCTACTGCGACGGCCACGCCAAGTGGGAGAAGCGCGAGAACTGGAAGCCGAGCTCCTTCAGGCCGTGGGACCCGAGCTGGATCCCCTAGCCCCTAACTCATCGGTCACCACCCGCCTCGCGTCGGAACCGTGTTTGGCCACTCGCCCCCGGTCTTGCCCAGGGGCGAGTTTTTCGGTCAGTCACAAGGCCCAGGACACGCGTAAATCTCTTGACAGAAGGCGCCCCAAGGCCTAATCTTTTCACAAACACAGCCCGATCAAGGAGGAGTTTGGTGTGAAGACACGTGCGTTCACGCTGATTGAGCTGTTGGTTGTGATCGCGATCATCGCGATCCTGGCGGCGATTCTGTTCCCCGTCTTCGCCAGGGCTCGCGAGAAGGCCCGCCAGGCCTCTTGCCAGTCCAACCTCAAGCAGATTGCCCTCGGTATGCTGATGTACATTCAGGACTACGACGGCAGGTTCCCCTTCGAGACATACTGCAACGTCCCCGGTATCCCTAACATGTGCTGGGACATATACATGCGCTACTTCGGCAACAACGGCTTCATCATGCCCTACATCAAGAACCAGCAAATCTGGGACTGCCCCAGTGTTGACGGCCTCGGTTGGGGGAAGGAGCCGGCCTATGGCTACAACAAGCATCTCGCCCGACGCACGGACGGCGAGTTGAATCGCAGTAGCCAGGTCGTCATGTTCGCCGACAGTGCCGGCATCCGCTGGTTTCCTTACTCCGTGGCTAACGGCTGCTGCTTCGGCGGCCAGGCCGAGCACCATCGCATCGGCCTGTGCATGGAGCGGAACGGGCGCTGGGGACCCCACAATGAGGGTGCCAACATCGCCTACTGCGATGGCCACGTGAAGTGGCAAAAGGTCGAGAGCATTCCCAACGAGGACGACGACGCCCAGCCGATCTACATCCGGCCCAGGTAACGACGGTGCCGCACTCTGAAGGTTTCCGCACACCGTTGGGGGTTGGGCCGACGGCTACTCTCGCGACACAATAGGGAGGCCTTGCTGTCATGGGTCAGAAAGCATCCCCAGCAATGATTGCACTCGCAGTCGTCGTACTGGTGATTGTGATCTTTGTCATCTACAAGTTCACCATGGGCAAAAGTACGGTCAAGGTCCCTGAGGGCACGGCTCCGCCACCTGGTTCGTACCACCAGGGCATGCCCGAGGGCCAAAGGCCGGGTGGCGCGGCTGGTCCTGCTCCGACGAGCTCCGGCCCCGGCGGCGCTGCACCCGCGGGCAATTAAGACCGACCACTTCCCTCCCGTTCCTGCGCGTTAGGCTCTCCTTGCCCGGCGCTCCTTCAGACCATCGCTTTGGGCTGTCCTGCCCGGAGGTTGTGGCGGTTGATGCCGCCCGTGCCCGGAGTTCTCTTGGGTATCCTGTGCGCCGCCCCGTTGCAAAACGCGGGCCGCACGTAGGAGCTTGACGCAGTGCTTCTTTTAGGGAACACTTTATTTATCAATTCTTCTGCCCCAGGAGGAGTTTGGTGTGAGGACACGTGCGTTCACGCTGATTGAGCTGTTGGTTGTGATCGCGATCATCGCGATCCTGGCGGCGATTCTCTTCCCCGTCTTCGCCAAGGCTCGCGAAAAGGCCCGCCAGGCCTCTTGCCAGTCCAACCTCAAGCAGATCGGTCTGGCGATCCTCATGTACGCTCAGGACTACGACGAGATGCTCGTCAGGCACTGCTATCAGCCCCCCAGTGGCAGCTATCCTTGGCTGGCCGCGGTCCAGCCCTACGTGAAGAACTGGCAGTTGTACATGTGCCCTGACAATAGCGGCTGGCGCAACGAGGCCATGGGTTGCGGCGGCTACAGCTACAACCTCTCGCGCCTGGCCAACGGGACCACAGTGGGCTGTGCCGAGCGGAAAATGGCCGATATCCCGAAGCCCGCCTCCCTGCTGATGGTTACGGAAGGCCAAGACGCCGGCAACGCCATTGCCTGGGTGGGCTACTGGTACCGCGAGACCAACACAGCGGACCCCTCCAACCTCCACCCCGTGGGCCGACACAACGAAGGCAGTAACATCTGCTTCGTTGACGGCCACGTGAAGTGGCTGCGCCAGGACAACATCCGCCAGACCAGGGGCCTCTGGGACTCCCGATACTCGGAATAGCGCCCCGCCTCTTCCCCACCCAGTGCGGCGCCTCCAATAGAACTCCGCCTGGCCGTGGTTGCTTAGAGGGCCTTGGGCTCCGCAGCGATGGGGTTGTGTCTTTGGGCCGGGCCTTCGGACTTCAACCTCCTTCTTGGCCCTGGCCTGTCCTCTCTTGTTCTTGGGCGGATCTTTGCCGCCTCTTTCTCTGCCTAGGCCACCGTCACGCTCAGCGTCCCTCTGTTGGCCGGCAGGCGGTACTCCACCCGCCACAGCACCAGCTCATCCACCTCGAACCTCTGCTCCCACGCCACAGGCACCACGTCCGCCGCCACCACCGTGAGGGTCTGGGTGTCGTTGCCCGCCGTCACCTGCACGTCCGCCACGGGCAGATCGTCCCCCGACAGGTCATGGCCTGGGTCGGCCAGATAATCGGCGACCACGGTGACCTCCTCGGGCCCTACCGCCAGCTCATCCGGATAGCGCCTCTGCCCCGCCGTCCTTGCATCCAGACTCGCCACCGGAAGCAAGTTGTTTGCCACCGTCACCCTCACCCGCTGGGCGGCATAGCTCACCTCGTCGGTGCTCACCTGCCCCCGGTACCACTCGAAGGTCTTGCTCCCCACCGGCGTCATCGTCCCCCCACTGGTCGTCGTCGGCGGCTCAGCCGACCACCAGTCCATATCCACGCGCAGAGCTTCCTCCACCGCCAGCTCCACTACACATCGGTGACACTGCGCGCCCGAGATTCGCAGACCCTCGGTGTCAGTGCCCGCCTCGAAGCCCAATTGTGGCAGCGCCCCTGCCGGGTAGACCGACCGCTTGATGTAGGCCAGCAGTGCCCCGTCCTCCGGCAGATACGAGAAGCTCAGCTTCGGCACCATCACGCCGCCCACCAGCACTTCCTGGCCCCCGATACTGCGCCGCGACCGCACGTTCCCATCCAGCCCCCGTCGCCCCGACACAACCTTGCCCACACTGTGGACGCTGCTCCACCCGTCCGACGACCACAGGGCGTACTGTACCGCACCGGTCTGTGCCATTCCCTCACCTCTGTCCTTGACGCTTTCCGGCCGCCCCTCCGGCCCCCTTGCCTCGCCCGCCACGGCCTCTCCCCTAGGACCTGTGGGGACAAGATGAAGGGAGGCCACGGAGCTGGCGCCCAGAGTATGAAAAGGCGATGCCTGCTCACCTCGCAGGCTCTTCCCTTCCTCACTATCCGACCACTGGCCCTGACAAGCCGCCTGGTCCCCTCTTCCCTCTCGCCAGGCCCGAGAATCCTCCTGCCGACGAAAGGAGGAATCCTCGTGCCATCAGCGAAATAAAATAAAATGTCGTCTTTTTGCCGTGCGGCGAACAGCCCAGGCTAGGTTTGCCGGGGGTCGTGAGGCGATAGAGTGCGGAGTGAATCGGCGCAGTGTAGTGTATTGTATACTGTGCCCAAGATCTGAGGAGGTGTTTGTTTTGAAGCGAGGGTTTACACTCATTGAACTGTTGGTTGTGATCGCCATCATCGCGATTCTGGCGGCGATCCTCTTCCCCGTCTTCGCCAAGGCTCGCGAAAAGGCCCGCCAGGCCTCCTGCCAGTCCAACCTCAAGCAGATTGGGACGGCGTTGCTCATGTACGCGCAGGACTACGATGAGCGGCACCTGCGGCGGCGTCCTAGCGGCACTGCACCCACCTACGAGTTCTGGTACAACGTCATTCAGCCCTACATGAAGAACTCCCAGTTGCTCCTTTGCCCTAGCTATCAGTGGAACGGAGGCTGGTGCACCGCCTGTGAGCCCTGTCGTCCCAACAGCACACGGTCCTACGACATGGCGACCGAGGGTTCGCTGAGGTCCATGGCGAACGGGCCAGCGGACGCGGAGATACAGGACCCTGCCGGGACAATGTGGGTCTTCGACTGCTACTGCAACTACTCGGCGAACCCGAGGACGAGCCAGTACTCGGTGGGATGGTGGCTGGAGACCCGACCCAAGAACCAAATCAGCTGCTGGCGGCACAACGAGCGGATCAACGCGCTGTACGTGGACGGCCACGTCAAGAGCGTAGGCTGGATCAAGGCAAGCGACCTGAGCATCGCGATAGACGACATCTGGTAGGCCTGAGCTGCTTCTGGCAGTTCGGTGAAACGGACACACAGCTACCCGATCTGGATGAAGCCTTGCACTTGCCAGGCGCCTAGCCCTTTTGTGGGCGATACCGAGCTTACCTACACGAGCCTGGCAGTCTGCTTGCAGCGTTGAGCCGATAGGAACCATGAATTCTGTCGAGGGTCTTACAAACAACGATGTGAACGATGTGTTTGTTTGCGATAGGCTCGTGTTCGGGTCCAGCAGGACACAGCCCTGAGAGGGCGAATATACTTTAGTGCCGCGCGTCGGGCCTTCGCCTACCGCAGGGTGCGCGAGGCACTACTCTTGGCGCACGTCGCTTCCCTTTGCCCTCTCTTCGATGGAATGCCTCGAAGGGCAGGGACGTTGTAAAGGGAAGTTGCGGATCGACGTGGTAATCAGAACTCTCCAGGAGATGAGAGAGAGATGAGATTCATGCGCAGAGGTTTCACCTTGATCGAGCTTTTGGTTGTGATCGCCATCATCGCGATCCTGGCGGCGATCCTCTTCCCCGTCTTCGCCAGGGCTCGCGAAAAGGCCCGTCAGGCCTCCTGCCAGTCCAACCTCAAGCAGATCGGCTTGGCCTTCGCGATGTACGCACAGGACTATGACGAGACCTTTCCGATCGCCTGGCAGTACAAGAACGACAGCACGGGCTACATCTGGGCGGATGCGATCCTGCCCTACATGAAGAACCTCCAGATTCTCACGTGCCCATCCTACAAGTCTGCCACGGCCCAGCTGTATACGACGCCCAACTACTTCGGGTTCTACAACATCA
>JAKORR010000859.1 GCA_029777735.1 Armatimonadota bacterium
AATTCCAACAACTTTTCCTGCGTGTTCTTGACCCTGGCCGCGTAGAAGTCGAGATCGTAGCGCAGGAGCTGCCGATAAAGGCCCTCTGCTTCCCTTAGAGCCTCGGCGGCCTCAACTGCGCGACCAAGCGGGATAAGGCTCACCCCAAGGCAGAAGAGCGAGCGTGCGAGGCTCGAATTCCACTTCTCGCCACCTGGACGCGCCAGCCCACGCGCTAATGCAACCGCCTCACGAAGCGGCTCCTCAGCCTTCCCGCGCCATCGGTCAGACACCATTCCGACCAACAGTGCCGGTTTCTGAATCCGTCGGAGGTCCTTCATCGCCGGGATGGTAAGAACGGGGGCACGCCCGTCCCAGTAGAACTGCACTCCTTCGTATACTCGACCAAGGAAGAGAAGGGCATCGATCAAATTGGGATCACTGCAGTCCTCGTCGAATCGGCCATACTTCCGCAAAAGGTCCCTGGCCTCTTGGAGTGGGGCTTCGGCCTCGGGGTGCGCGCCGATTGAGATCAGCGATTGTCCAAACCACACTAGAGAGACGCCGAGCGAGGACCCGAATTGCGCGTTAGGAACAAGGGAGAATAGGTGGCGACCGAGGCGCACCTCCTCTTCGCAGATCAGCTCGGCCTGCGCCCAGTCCCCTCGCCCGACCGCCTGATCTCTTCTGGCAAAAGACTCCATCAAGAGTTGGGCTGTGTCTTCCACGGATGTTCCTCGTGGCCGCCCGCCGTCGAACCAACCCACTGTTCTCTCCCCCTCGTCCGCCTCGCGAATCGCTGGGCCTGATGCTAGGGCAGTCGCCTTGACTTTGCGTGACTCCACGGGGGGATTGGATCGCTCAGAGGAACAGACCATTGAACCCCTCCAGGCGCTCGCTCATGCCGCGCTCGGTGCGTTGACGCGCGGCTACTACCGCTTTGGCCCTTGTCAGGATCGGTCGTTGGTTGAGGCGAAGCCCAGCCATGTGTGGTGGTTCCCGGCCCAGCACCAGCCCACCTTGGGAGCGTTGCGGCGTGCCCGGCCGTCTCGACCAGTCCCTCGGCTGATCCAGACGGCTGGGGTTCGCGCGTCTACGCCGCGCGCGGTGGGCTTTCGAGAGCCGGCACACATGAAGCAGCGGTTGGCTTCGAGACGGCCCGGCTCTTGGAGCAGCCAGCTGATCCCTTCGCTGATGGTGAGGGGAGTTCGGCCCTGACCGAGGATCTCGGGCAGCGCAGCGTTCG
>JAKORR010000860.1 GCA_029777735.1 Armatimonadota bacterium
AGTCTCCATCAGGTGGCCCCTGTACATCAGCCGCCACTCTATCACCTAGCCCCACAGGGTGAGTGGAAAAGTGCCGGAACTCCGAATGCCCCAACGCCCCAGCGAATTATAACATGCCAGGAAGCCTTCTGTCACCTTTGCTCCGGACCTTTTGCGCCGCGCGCCACGGACTCCTGCGCCCTCTGGGCCGGGCTGAGTCTTCGCGAGGGAGCGAGGCACTCCACGGTAACAGGACATAGCAGTAGACACAATAGTAAACGTAACAGTAAACATAGTAGTAGACATGACAGTAAACACAACAGTCGCGTCCAGTCGACTGTAATAAGGCATCCCGAAGAGCAGAACAGCGAAACACAAAGCCACGCACGAAGCCTTGGCGCCCACCCTGTTGAGGACCAAGTCCTCAGTGGCTCAAGCGATCCGGCTTCGCGCTATTTCCCCAGCAGCGATACCTCCGCCTTGGACACCGTTCCGCCTTCAGCGTCCAGCAACTCCGCGATGATTTTGTAGCTGTCCGACAAGCCGAGGATAGGCTGGTCTGGGTCTATCTCCGGTGTCTCCCAGTTGCCCTTATCGTCCGCGGTCAGGACGGCTTGGTACAGGTTACCCTCGAAGACCAGCAGCTTCTTCTTGAGGTATGTCACGGTCACGCGGACCGTGGCTCCCGGCCTGGCTGCTCCCTTGACCGTGAACTCACTCCTAATGACCTCGCCTTGCTTGGGCGATAGTATTTCCACCTCTTGTACCCAGTCGCCACGAAGGGTCACCGGGGTACCGGCAGCAAGGTTGTACTGCTTGTCCGCCTCATCGATAAAGAAGGCCTGCAGTACCTGCTGGTTGATGACCTCGCCCGGGGCGACAATGTGGCTAGCGGCGAAGACCTTCCCGGATCGATCGGGCTTGAGATCGAAGCTCAAGTCACCGACGGTTACCCAGCAGCGCTTGCCGGGCTCCGTCGTCCGCACTGTCACGATCAGCTTCTCGCCCTTGGCAAGGGGTTCGGTGGCATTGTGGCGCACGAACTCGATCTTCTGACCAGCCTGGGACGTCACTAGGAACCTCCACTCGGCGTGCGTCGTGTTGCCCGCCGCGTCAGCAAACTCGAACCGTGCGGTGTGCATGCCGTCGGCCAGAGGCTCGGTCACGTCGTAACTGATCACACCGGTGCCCAGCTTGATCCCCTTCGTCACGGTTTTACCATCCAGCACCAGCTTGACCGACTGCGGGTCAAGGCCCGAGCCCGCCTCCAGATAGCTCAGGCTCAGTGTGGGGCGGGAGCTCTGCACAGGAGCGTCTGGCTTTGGTAGCCTTTCGGTTACCGCCGGAGGGACGCTGTCCACCCAGAAGCTGTCCTGCATGGTTGCAGTGGCTACCTGGTCGCCGACCCGAAGCCGGGCTGCAAGTGTGCAGGAGCGCGAGCGAGCCCCAGCCGGCACCGTATACGTCCCTTCATAGACACCGGGCCGTACCTCGACCATAGGGAGTTCTGTCTCGAAACCCTTGATGTCGAAGGTCGCTTGTCCCTTGGGCGTGGCGAGCAACTGAACCTTTAGTGTTGCGCCTGGAGCGTATCCCTTCTTTGGGGCCACCAGCGCCAGCTTGCGGATCTCAGGAGCTGTGGGCGCGACAGCGGGTCGCAGTACTACAATCCGCCCCGTTTCCCAGGTGGTAGGGTTCACTCTGGCACGAATGACCGCCCCTGGGCCGACACGGTCGGGCGCCACGGGATTCGCCTGCTCGTCCACGATTTCCGTGCTGTCCATGAGGTTAACCTTCTTGCCATCTTCGAGAAGCAGTTGCCCCTGGCTCACGGCCCCCACCGTGCCTTGTAGCTGATCATATTGTGACCGGATTCTCACAACTTGGCCGGCGTCGTCCAACCACAATGCCAGCAGGTCCCCGATACGCAGATCACTCAGAGAGCCAGCAACGCTCGCTTGCCCCACCGGCTGAAGGTGAATAGCGGCCTTGCTAGATACTGGCACGGCACGGTGTTGCGACCGCTCGGTGTCAAAGAGCAACAGCGCGGCTGGCGGGCCCTCGTAGACCTGCGTTAGGGTGCCCACTATCTGGGTGAGGGTGCCCCCGTGGAAGGTAAGAACCAGCGTCTCTCGGTCGGCGTCCCATTCGGCTTCGCCGCCGAAGGCAACTGCGGCCAAGCTGACGGGCACGTACATCGTTTCGCCAAGCATTAGCGGAGGACTTGCCATTTGGGTGGGCACATTGTTGACCATCGCCACCGCCGTGCCCATCCAGAACTGCAGGGTCTTGCCGTCTCGCGTGGCCTTGACAGACTTCGTCTGCGCGTCCCACTCGATGCTTGCTTGCAGGGTCTCGAACAGCTCCCGCATTGGCGCCAGCACCACTCCCTTCATGCGAAGGGGTGGGTTTTGGGGGGTCCAGAGCTGCCCGTCAATTTCCACAAGCGGGCCTTCAGGGGCAGACGTGACCTTTCCTTCCTCGGCCGCCCAGGCTATTGTCCCCTCGAGAGCCAGAGTCACTGCCACAAACACTGCCAGTAACACTTCACCAAAGCGACTATGCATGCGCTTTCCCCCTTCGGTGAGAGCTCCGGCGACAGACCCTAACCCTTGTCGATTTCGCCGCCGAGAGCAAGAATGGCCTTCCTAACATTTCCTGCTGAGGCCTCCAGAGCCCTTTCCGCCTCCCCCTCGGACACCCCCGTGAGCTGCTGGATAATTCCAACAGCTCGCTGGCGCAGCTTTGCGCTGGTGGGACGCACGTCAATCATTAGGTTACCCAGTACGCGCTCCAACCTCACCATAGTGGCAGTGCTGATCATGTTGAGAATCATCTTCTGGGCCGTGCCGCACTTAAGACGCGTGGAACCGGCCAGAATCTCAGGACCGACCACTGCGGCTATGAAAACCTGACATAGCTCTCGCAGAGGGGCCTCCGGATTGCAGGACACGCCCACAGTGGAGGCTCCCAGGTCTGAGGCGTACTTGATGGCGCCCAGGACGTAGGCCGTAACGCCGCTGGCTGACAGGCCCACAAGGACGTCTCCGGCCGAGAACCCCCGGGCAGAGAGATCGGCGGCGGCCGCCCCCTCGTCGTCCTCAGCGTTCTCCCGCGCAGCAAACACCGCCTCCGGACCGCCGGCGATGACGGCCTGAACCAGGTCGGGGGGCACTCCGAAGGTTGGTGGGCACTCCGAAGCGTCGAGTACGCCGAGCCGTCCGCTGGTGCCAGCGCCGAGGTAGAACAGCCGTCCACCCGCTCCTAGCCTCGCCACCGCCAGGTCCACGGCCGCCGCCACGTCGTCCAGTACCTCACCCACAGCCTCGGCCACGTAGCGATCCTCGGCGTTCATTAGTCCCACCAGCGCTCGGGTCGTCAGTCGGCTCAGGTCTTCGCTCGCCGGGTTGCGCTGCTCAGTGATCCGCTCGTGCTCTTCATTCATAGCCCCAACCCCGGGGCAGGAAGCGCCCCGCCGTCTCAAGGTTGTCGAGGATCTCCTCCTCAGCTGGCTGTCCGAGGTGCGCCCACAGTCTCAGCACCATGCCCAAAACGGCGGGCAGACGTGCCTCCTGGACAGACATATGGGGCAGCGTTCGTCTCACGACTGATAGGAATGCTTGCCTTACGCCTCGGGCGTTGCGTCCGAGCCCGCCAACCAGCGTCGTCCGCCGGGCCTCGCCGGTCAGGCACAGGCGTTGCTGGCAGGCGATTAGCAGCTCTCCCAGAGCCTCCCCAGCCCTTGCGATAAGCGCTTGGGCCAGATGATCGCCGCGAGCCGCCGCCCCCTCAGCTAGCAGGGCGAGTTGGGCGACGTCCCGCGGTGTGCGTTCCGGCTCGCGGACCCAACGTACCAGGTCGGGAGGTGATTTGCAGCTGGTTGCCTCCAGCACGAGGCTCACAAGGGCCGTGGCTGGGCCGCGGCCGTCATAGGCCCGCATCACCGCCCTTAGCACTTCCTTGCCTAGCCACCAAGCGCCACCCTCGTCGTCAATCTCCCTTCCCCAACCCCCTACCCGCACCTCGCGTCCGTCCTTCGCCCGCCCATACGCTATCGACCCTGTCCCCGCAATGACCACGACCCCCGCACCGGCCCCAAAGGCCCCCCACCGTGCAGCCTCGGCGTCGTGGGTTACCACGATGACATCCGCTAGGTTCAGAGGCGCGAGAAGCTGCTCCAGAGCGTGGCGGTGATCGGCATGACCTACGCCGGCTACCCCTACACCCACCCCCGCCAAGGGGACGCTCACACCGGCTGTGTGGCAAGCCTGGCCAAGAGTCCCAGCGATCGAGGC
>JAKORR010000083.1 GCA_029777735.1 Armatimonadota bacterium
CAGCAGGGCGCCATCAGTTCCTCGTCCGACGTACTGCCCATCAGTATCAGAATTCGCGGCATTTCAGCCATGGCGCGCCTCGGCCTCCACAGCCCGCAAGGCGATATCCGTGCGGCTGTACATCCCGTCAAAGTGAAGACGGCCTACGGCTTCGTAGGCCCTCTCTCGCGCCGCAGCAAAGGTATCGCCGAGCGCAGTGACGCCCAGCACCCGACCGCCGCTGGTAACCATCAAGCCGTCACACAGCGCGGTCCCCGCGTGGAAAATTAAGACATCGTCGAGCGCCTCAGCGTCATCCAGTCCCGTAATGACCTTGCCCTTTTCATAGGCATCGGGGTAGCCACGAGACGCAACCACAACACACACGCACCGACGCGGGCTCCACCGCGGCTGCACTTCACGCAGGCGCCCCTCAACTGCTGCCTGGAGGATCTCCACCAGATCGCTCTCAAGCCTCGGCAGCACAACTTGCGTCTCTGGGTCCCCAAAGCGACAGTTGTACTCGAGCAGTTCGGGGCCGTTTGCCGTCAAAATACAGCCCGCGTAGAGGGTGCCGACATAGGGCGTGCCTTCTTCGGCCAGCGCCCGCACCGTCGGCCACATGATATTGTTCACAACGTAGTCAAAGGTCGCCTTGCCCAGTACCGGGACTGGCGAGTAGGAGCCCATGCCGCCCGTGTTGTCTCCTGTGTCGCCGTCACCGATACGTTTGTAGTCCTGCGCCGGGACCATTGGCAGTACGTTCTCGCCGTCGCTGAAGACCTTGATCGAGCACTCCGGCCCTGTCAGGCACTCCTCGATCACGACCGTCTCTCCCGCCCGGCCAAAGGCCCTTTCTACCATGCAGCGGTCAATGAAGGCCTCGGCCTCCTCGACTGTTGCGGCCACCTTGACTCCCTTGCCGAAGGCATCACCGTCAGCCTTGACAACGACCGGCGCCCCTTCCCGCCGTACATAGGCCTTGGCCTCGGCTGGACTGGTAAAGACCGAGAACCGCTTGCGGGTTAGGCCATGGCGGGCCAGCAGTTCGTTGGTGAAGGCCTTGGAGCCTTCCACCCTGGCACCAGCCGCCGAGGGCCCATACACTACCAGACCCTCGCTGCGCAACCGATCCGCCAGGCCGAGGATCAAGGGACGCTCAGGGCCGACCACGATCAGGTCAGGGCGCTCGGTGCGGGCGAACTGGGTCAAGGCGTCCAAGTCCTCAGGCCTAAGGTCGAGCAGTTCGGCCTGGGCAGCGATGCCTGCGTTCCCAGGCGCACACCAAAGCTTACGCACTACCGGACTGGCCACAAGCTTGTACGCCAAGGCGTGCTCGCGGCCGCCGGACCCAATAAGCAGAATCCGCATGGGTCTTCACTCGTCTGGAAGAATATCCACGTCCACCGGGTGCTCGGCTTCCCGATAGCGTTCGCGACCGATGAACATTCGGTAAGCGGGGTGAAAGTCCACCTCGACGGTGCCGACGGGGCCTCGCCGATGCTTGGCGATGATGATCTCCGCCGGATCGGGACCGTAGGGCTGCTGCGCGGTCTCGGGCACGGGCTGCCCGGACCGCGCGGCTTCCTCCAACAGCTTCTTCCGCTGGTAGTAGCTTGGGCGATACAGGAAACAGACCAGGTCGGCCTCGGCTTCGATGGAGCCACTTTCGGCCAAATCCGATAGCAAGGGACGCTTGTCTTCACGGCGCTCGACGGAACGACTGAGCTGGGAGAGAGCGACGACCGGGATGTCCATCTCGCGGGCAATGGCCTTAAGCTCAGCCGACGCGATTGCCACTTCCTGGTGACGGCTCTCGTCAGCGAAACGCCCCGAGGCGCGCACAAGCTGCAGGTAGTCTACGATTAGCAGCCCCACATCGAAGCGTGACTTCAGCCGCCGGGCCTTCGACCGCAGCTCCATGATGTGGATCGCCGGCGTGTCGTCGATATAGATCGGGGCCTCGGGCAGATAAGCCAGCACGTGGCCAATCCGCCCCCAGTCGTCCTCATGCGCGTCGCCCCGACGCAGTCGCCAGGCATCCACCCGTGCCTCGGCACACAGCACCATCTCCGCCAACTGCTCGCGCGACATCTCCAAGCTGAATATACCCACAGGCACTTGGTGATGCACGGCCGCGTAAAGGGCCAGATTGGCCACGGCGAGGGACGTTTTCCCCATCGAAGGACGTCCCGCCAGAATGATCAGGTCGCCGCGCTGCAGTCCCGCTGTCATCCGGTCGAACTCCGGAAGCCCACTGGGCACACCCGTGAGAAAACCGGGCCGCTTAGCCAACTCATCCAGCTTTCGAAAGGTTTCCTCTATCTCCCGCCCAAGCGGCAGGAAATCAGTGATGTCGCGCCGCTGGGCGATCTCAAAGATCATTTGCTCGGCGTTGTCAAGAGCGGCGCTCACATCCTTGGGATCGTCATAGGCCAAAGCCTGGATCTCCGCGCCGGCGTGAGCCAACCGTCGGAGCACCGCCTTCTCCTGCACCAGTGTGGCATAGCGGACGACATGCGCCGCGGTTGGAACCAGGTGAATCAGCGCCGTAAGATACTCGGAGCCGCCGACCTGCTCATACTGACCACGCCGCCGCAGCTCGTTGCTCACGGTAATGAGGTCCACGGGCTCGGCGCGCATATTCACGGCAACCATGGCCGAGTAGATAGACCTGTGGACCTCGCGGTAGAAGTCCTCAATCTCGAGAATGGCCATGGCACGAGCCGCGGCGCCGGAATCGAGGAGTATGCAGCCCAACGTCACCTGTTCCGCATCAAGATCCTGCGGCGGCAGGCGATCTTTCATGTCGCTGCCCATGGATCCTCTCTCCCCAGCCTTGACGATAGCTGCCAGGCGTGACGCCGCACCACAGGCTACCTACTCAACGTCCTCAGCCGTGCCATTGTCCGCGTCCGCCTCCTCTTCCGCGTCCTGTTCCTCCATAGGTTGTTCCTCGGCCTGGGTCTCAGCGGCTGCCTCACCACCCCTCGCGCTCTCCTCCTCACTGGCAAAGGACTCGACGCGAACCGTCAGATCAACGACGACATCCTTGAACAGACGGACCGAGATCACGTAATCTCCCACCGACTTGATGGCCTCGCGCAGTTGGATATCCCTGCGGTCTACCGCGATATGGAGCTGCTCAGCGATAGCCTCGGCGATCTGAGTGGTGGTCACACGCCCGTGAAGACGACCTCGGTCCCCAACCATGCGCCGAATCACCAGTGGGCGATCCTTGACACGCTCGGCCACAGACAAAGCGGTTTCACGCTTTTCCAGGTTGCGCCGCTCGATCGAGTCACGACGCAGTTCCAGATCGCGCAGCGCGCCCCTCGTCGCTGGCGAGGCAAGCCCTCTGGGTATTAGGTAGTTGCGGCCGTAGCCACTGCGCACCTCTACGATATCTCCCTCGTGGCCGAGCCGCTCAACGTCAGCTAACAGAATCACACGCATCGGGTTCTTCTCCCTCACTGCAAGGGTTCGTCGCGTTCCGGCGAGCCAGACAACTCAAAAGCACGGCGGACCCCAACAAAGGCATCCGCCCGGTCAAAAACATCACTAACCCCGAGGCCAAGCTGCCATCCGTTACTTAGGGAGCGATACAGCGTTAAGTCCAGCAGGCCCTCTTTAGGATCGTACAGCTCCACCTCGGACCACCACTTACCGGACGGATTCCAGTCTATACCAATCCCTGCCTTGTTCGCAAACACCCCTCCACGCAGGGTCCATGCCTCTCCCAGACCAAAGGCTCGCTGGAAATTGAAGCGTTCGGAATCCCCCAGGTCGACAACCCCGAGCCGCCAGTAGCCAGGGTGTCTCGATCTGTAGCGCAGATTTAGATCCAGGTCAAGACGCCCGCCCTGATCATTGATCGCCCACAGGTCCACTTGGCCCGTCACTTGCTCTGGCCGGATGGCTCTCACGGTCCGCGACAGGCTTTCCATAGTCCGATCTACCCGTTCGAGGCTGCGGCTGGCCTGCGCCGCCACCTC
>JAKORR010000084.1 GCA_029777735.1 Armatimonadota bacterium
CCTAACCCCTCGCTCAACCCCCGACGCACTACGGCAGCCGGTGTAAGCCCGGTCCGCGGCACTCGTGCTATTTTCGCGTACCGGGCTTACACCGCCTGCCTCCGCGCGCGGGGTTAGCTCGAACGTTAGGCTTCACAGGGCAAGTCCGCCGCTCTCCCTCTACACAAGTCAAGGCATCCTTGGTCATCTCCCTTCCTTGGCTCTGGCTTGCCGGTCATATGGCGGCGGCCATAGGCACCCTCTTACTGCTGGTGCAACTAGTGCGGCCCAGCAAGGGCATCGCCGCCGCCGGCACAGTTGGAGGCGTAGCCGCCTGCGCGGCTCTTGCGTACATCCTCAGTGAACTGAATCAGTCCTTTGGCGGCATCTATCGTGGCCTCGCTTGGGGTATCGCATTTCTCGCAGGTTACGCAGTCATTGCTGGTGCCTTGCACGTGGCATCGGCATTCAGAGCCAGGGAGCGGCACCCCGCGCTGCCTCGTTCGGCATCCATGCCAGTCAGGGCGCGGCAGCAGCACCAGTAGGTGGCTCCAATACAAGCAACCTCATGCCACGCGGAGTGAAGCCTAACCCCTCGTTCAACCCCCGACGCGCTACGGCAGCCGGTGTAAGCCCGGTCCGCCCCAGTTGTAGCATCGTGGCGCACCGGGCTTACACCGCCTGCCTCCGCGCGCGGGGTTAACTCGAACGTTAGGCCGCACGAAACGAATCCTCCGCGACGCTAGCTCTGTCGGCCAATGCCCTGGCTCCCGTCGCTGTCAACCCACCGAATGCTTGCAGTCTCCATCGTTGCCCCGAACGGAAGCGCCATCGCCGCTGGCATCAAGACGGTCGAAGTGAGGTCATGGAGTCCCGGTGAGATGCCGCTGCTCAATCTTCTCGTTGTTGAGAACAAGCGCTTCCTGAGCGCGGAGAACCCGGAAGACGAAGAAGGAGTGGCCGTCGCGGTTGTTGACGTCTTGGAAGTTCATGAGTGGCGGCCCGATGAAGTCGAAGCCGCCTGCTCCAGCGGTTGGGAGCCCGGGTACTTGGCTTGGTCGCTCAGCAACGTCAGGCCTCTGAGCGGCGAGCATAGAGTGCCAGCTCGGCGCAAGCTCTACG
>JAKORR010000861.1 GCA_029777735.1 Armatimonadota bacterium
CGGTTATACAGTTGGGACGTATGTAGGTGACACCTTGACTACAACGAACGGACACAAGTTTATCGTGTCTATTCGTCGCATCAATAGTGTCTCTACTTATACCATTCGAGCCCTACAATGATAAACCTCGAAGCGAGAACTCGTGGGATTATCTGCGGCCCTGGCCTGCTCCGTGTCCGTGAGCCTTTTATGGCCGGGCGTCTCGTAACGCCATTCCAAACGCAACGTCCTCTGCTCAAGAGGATCCTTCACACGGATGATAGGCTGTTTCCACTCTCCGACCTGGACACTGGACGCAAGTCGTGGACCATTTGCGTGTCTGCACGGGAGGGTGGGGAGGTGCTTTGGCTGCGGGCGTTTGGGGCATATGAAGACGCTCTACTTACGTGGATGCGCTTGCTTGGCATAGACGAGAACCATAAGCTACCAACCTATTTACCAGGTATTTGGATCGAAGGTGATTTAGAGTACAAGTTCGCCTCTGTGACAACTTATACGTCAGGTAGCGGAACTTGGACTGCTCCGGCTAAGGTTCTTACCTATAATGTTCTTTACGTCGCAGGTGGTGCTTCCGGGACATTTGGTGCGGGGGGCGCCGGCGGCTACAAGTATCTGACAGGGCAGACTGGACAATCAGCATCTTATACCGCAGCCGCCGCAGCGTCTAATGGTTCTTGGAATGGCGACACTGTCTATGCTGGCGGCGCCGGTGGTGGCTTCAACCTGGCAGGAAGTTCTGGCGGTTCAGGCGGGGGCGGCGGCTGTAACGAAAATCAGCCTTCTGGGTCGTATGCTGGCGGCAGCGTCACAGGAGGCGCTGGATACGCTGGGGGAACTGCGGGCCCTACCGATAGTGGTAGAGCGGCTGGCGCAGGAGGCGGCGGCGCAGGAGGAGTTGGTTCGAATGCCAGCTACTCCAATGGAGGTAATGGGGGCGCGGGAGTAGCTAACTCAATCACAGGCTCAAGCGTTACATACGCAGCTGGTGGTGGTGGGGGCGGTACTAGCACAGGTGCAAGCGCGACAGGCGGCGCTGGGGGATCGAGCGGAGTTGGTGGTCGAGGGGCAGCCTCCCGTGGTGGCGCCGTGTACCAAACAGCAACCACGCCTGCGACGAATACGGGCTC
>JAKORR010000862.1 GCA_029777735.1 Armatimonadota bacterium
CGTCTCGCAGATGCCCAAGCCCAAGGTGGACCGCGTGTCGGGTCTGTCACCGGCGATTGCTATCGACCAGCGTGGCATCCCGCACAACCCGCGCGCCACTGTGGGCACGATGACCCAAATCTATGATTACTTGCGCGTACTTTTCTCGCGCCTGGCGACGCCCTACTGTCCTGAGTGCGGCGGGGAGATCGGCGCACAGACAGTGGATCGCCTGGTGGATCGCCTGCTAGCTGAATACGCAGGCCAGACGGTCCTGTTTCTGGGACCTGTGAAGCTACGCGACGCCGAGGACTATCCAGACGCCTTCGAGCGTTTCGAGCGGCAGGGCTGGCGACGCGTGCGCGTTGAGGGAGAGCTGCTGACGTTTCCCGTGACCTTGGACATCTCGCGGCGGCGTCAACATCGGGTAGAGCTGGTGGTTGACCGTGTCACCGTGGAGCCAGGGCGCCGCGCCCGTTTGGCCGAAGCGATTGAGGCTGCGACGGACGTCTCTGGCGGCGAGGTTGTCCTGGTCGAGGAAGGCGGTAGAGAGGAGCGCGTCTCGCTCATGCACGGTTGCCCGGTCTGTGGACGCTCCTTCGAGCCGCTGACACCGCGCCATTTCTCCTTCAATCACCCAAAGGGCTGGTGTACGACGTGCCTTGGGCTAGGTGTGCAAAAGGGCGTGACCCCGGAGGCAACAATTGAGGACGAGGCGCTGAGCCTGCGCGAGGGCGCGATAAGGCTATGGGGATGCCTGGAGCCGGATAAGCCGTGGACGCGGGCTGTGGAGAGCTTCGCCGAAGCCTATGGCTTTTCGCTCGATATTCCCCTGCGCGATCTTAACGAGACGCAAAGACGGGCGCTGTTGTTCGGGTCGCATTTTGAGCTGGCCCTAGCGGACGGCCGCAGAATCCCGTGGCGTGGCGTGCTGACGGCGATAGACGTTCCCGAGCTCATGGACGGTGGATTCCGGCGGCGGTATGCTTGGACGCTCACGGATGTGCCCTGCGGAGCCTGTGGCGGCAGCCGTCTGCGCCCCGAGGCTGCGGCGGCACGGCTAGTGGGCGGCCCTGGTGACCCCACCGGCAAGACCATTGTGGCCCTTGCCAGACAAACGCTGTCCGAGGCACATGATTTCTTCCGTGGCCTACAATTGTCGCGCCTGGAGCGCCAGGTAGCGGGCGAGATCGTGGGCGAGATTCGTAGCCGCTTACGGTTCTTGGTGGAGGTGGGGCTTGAGTATTTGACGCTGGACCGCCCAGGACCAACGTTGTCGGGCGGCGAGGCCCAGCGTGTGCGACTGGCCGGGCAGCTCGGCAGCAACTTGACAGGCCTTACCTACGTCATGGACGAGCCGACCATCGGCATCCACCCGCGCGACAACGACAAAATGCTCCGTGTCATCAAGCGCCTGCGCGACGAGGGCAACACGTTGATCGTGGTGGAGCACGATTTGCAGACGCTTCGGCGAGCGGACTACCTGGTGGATTTTGGCCCTGGTGCAGGGCCCTCGGGTGGGCAGGTTGTAGCCGCAGGCACGCCCGACGAGATTGCCGCTGGCAACGAGTCGCTAACGGCGCGGTACCTATCCGGCACACTAGGAGTGCCGGTGCCCGAGCAGCGGCGCTTGCCGATGCACTGCAGGCCCGGCGACGATCGCCGCTGGCTTGTGATCGAGGGCTGTTGTGAACACAACCTGCGCGGTCTTACTGTGCACCTACCGCTGGGTTGCCTGATCTGCGTGACCGGGCCATCAGGTTCAGGGAAATCCACGTTGGTGCAGGATATCCTGTTCCCGGCGTTGGATAGGCGCCTGAACAGATCCGACGCCGTGGCGGGACGCCATAGGTCCCTGCGCGGCTGGCAGAACCTGCGGGCTGTAGCGCTGCTGGATCAGTCTCCCATCGGCTACTCGCCGCGCAGCAATCCAGCGACCTATGTGGGCGTGTTCGACCGGGTGCGGACCTTCTTCGCCACACTGCCCGAGGCGCAGGTCCGCGGCCTGCGTGCGAGCGACTTTAGTTTCAACCGTCGCGGCGGGCGCTGCGACGAGTGTCAAGGCATGGGCGCTCGGCTAGTGCAGATGCACTTCCTGCCCGACGTCTGGGTAACGTGCGAGGAGTGCGGCGGTCGGCGTTACAAGCCCGAGGTGCTGCAGGTGCGTTACCGAGGCCGTAACATCGCCGACGTGCTCGAGATGAGTGTGGCAGAAGCCGCGAAGCTTTTTGCCAACTTTCCACGCGTGGCCCAGCCGTTGCGGCTGCTGTGCGAGATGGGTATCGACTATCTCCCACTGGGACAAGCTGTGCCGACGCTGTCAGGCGGCGAGGCACAGCGCATGAAGATTGCACGCGAGCTGCTGCATGGGCGCCCGGGCCCTGTAATCTACCTACTCGATGAGCCCACGACTGGGCTGCATGCGGACGATCTGATGAAGCTGTTGCGCATGCTCAACCGCCTAGTGGACGAGGGCAATACGGTCGTGGTCATTGAGCACAACATGGACCTGGCGAAAAACGCAGATTGGGTCATCGACTTGGGCCCTGGGGGAGGAGAAGCAGGCGGTTGGCTGATGGCCGAGGGCCCACCGGAGACAGTGGCCGCTACGAAGGCTTCGCCCACCGCGCCCTACCTGTCCGCCGCGCTGCGGGCGGGTCGGCACGTGCCGCGCGACGCCCTAAGCCTGCCACGCTAGGCCCTAGGGCATTTTCGCAGAACGTTAAGCTCTACCCGCCAGTGCCCTCGGCCGGGCCCTTCCACACGCCGCCGCCGAAGGTGGACACCCAGATGATGCCGCGGTCCTGGGGGTCTATTGTCACGCGCTGACAGGCGGTGAAGGGGATCCCCAACACTTCGCGCCACGTCTCGCCTCCGTCCTCGCTCAGGAACAGTCCGTGGGTCGTGGCGCCCAGATACACGCGCTCGGGGTTCTGCTCGTCCACCGTCACAAAGAAGGCGTGCGTGTAGCTGCTCAGGTCCATCGGTAGCCGTCGTGCTTCTTCGAGGTCATCGCCGATGAGCTTGCGCCATGTCACGCCGCCGTCGGTGGTGTTGTAGAGGCCTCCCTGGCTATAGCCAGGCGCAGAGGCGGCTGCCAGGTAAATTATGTTGCTATCGCGCGGGTCGAAGGCAAAGTCGCCCGCCCAGCGCAGGTCCAGCGATTCGCTGAGGGGTTCCCAACTCAAGGCGCCGTCGCGAGAGCGATAGAGGCCCGAAGGCGTTGCAAAGTCGCGCCCTGTCCGGCGCCCTGTGATGGAGCAGAACAGTGTGCCGTCCGGATGCAGACGCACGGAGTACACGTGGCGATTGGTCTCGGCGCCCAGTCCCTCGGACGCTCGGTTCCAGGTCCTGCCGCCGTCAGTCGACCTATAGACACCGTCGCCGAACACCGCGACGTAAAGCGTCCGGGCTTCAGAGGGGCTCTTGGGGTCCAGCACCAGCGACGTGCAGGGCAGCTTGGGCAAGCCTTCGGTCAAGGGGCGCCACGTCTTCCCGAAGTCCTCGCTGAGGCATACGCCTCCCTCGTGGCGCGGACTGTCGATGTTGGTCCAGTGTGGGATGTCGTGTTGGTTGGAGCAGGCGGCATATAGAATGCCTGCACGTGCCGGATCGCACACGACACGGTAGAAGGTGTTGCGCCAAGGGCTGCTCCCGGCGGCATAGGCCCATGAGCGCCCACGGTCCTCGCTGCGGGCAAAGCCAATGTCCGTGTAGGGAAGGTAGATCGTGTCGGGGCGGAAGGGATCAAAGACCACGTCCCAGCAAGACGTCACGTTCAGCCCCGTCGAGACCCAGGACTTGCCCCTGCCTTCCTCGGCCCCGTCCGCTGTGTACGAGAAGCCGTTGCGCCAGCTCTTGCCACCGTCGGCCGTGATGAACAGCTCGCCTGAGTTCGTATACATAGCGACGTCGGCGTTGCCCGCGCACACGCTGAAGCCCGACGGCGGTCCGCCGAAGCCCCAGTTCAGCTCGTAGGCGATCCACCCACACTGCACATTGCGGTTCTCGAATCGCGGGTCACCGGTGAAAGTGTATCGCCACGTGGTCCCCGCGTCGTCACTGCGGAAGACGGTCCAGTGGTGAGGCGGCCAATAGCCGGTGCCGCGGGTGGTGACCCATACGGTACGCGGGCGCGTCTCGTCCGTGTCGATAAAGTTGTACTGTGCGACCTCGTCGACGCCGTACTCGTCGCGACGCTGGATATCCGTGTTGATCGTCTCGGTCATCGCGGACTGCCAAGACTCGCCCAGATCCGCGGAGCGGTAAATGCCGCCGACGTAACGCCCGCCTTCGTTGCGCGAGGGCACAGTGCAGTACAGCATCGTCTCGCCGGTGGCCGCCCCGTGCGCGCCGCACAGACCGCGTACTTGCGCCGCTGGCAGGCCCTTGCCGCAGGCTGCCCAGGTGGCACCGCGGTCGTGTGAACGAAAGACACCCTCGCTCGTACCGGCGAAGCACACACCGCCGTCAGGGAACACGTAGAGACCCGACACAGCGCCCCCCACACTTTCCGCTTTTGTCCAAGTAAAGCCGCCGTCCTTGGACACGTAAAGCCCGGTATCCCCGCCCGCGAGCATCAACCCTGGGTCGTCACGGCAGAGCGCAAGCTGCGTGAGCGGCGACTGCTGCCAAGGAGGATCTGTCGCCAGCGGTTGCCAGGTCATGCCGCCGTCACGGCTGACCCGCAGTGCGCCGTTGCCCCAAGCATACACGATCCCTGGGTCCGTCGGGTGGAAGACGGGGCTCAGGCTCATGGA
>JAKORR010000863.1 GCA_029777735.1 Armatimonadota bacterium
CTGGCGCCCTTACCCGCTGGGCGCCAGTACTTCGTGGATGTGGCATTGCGAGATGCCGCGGGCAACTGCGTGGGCTTCGGTGGGGTGGCCCTGCAAGTGCAGCCGCGCCAGACCATCGAGGCTGTCGAGCTTCAGCCGTCGTCGCGGAATCACTCAGCAGCCACGCCGGTCGTGGACCTGGTGGAGGGTGGCAAGTTGACCTGCCGGGCCCGTGTTTCGACCTCAGCGGTCCCCTCGAAGGCTAAACTGACCGTAGCCTGGGAGATTAGCGATTGCTTCAACCGCGTGCTGGCTCGCGGTATCTCGCCAGTCGCAGACGATGGCACCAGTGGCCTGGAGCTGTCCATAGCCCGTCCTGTGACGGTCTCACACCGTGTGGACGCGAAGTTGCTGGCGGGAAGCGACGTACTGGCTGTGAGACGTGACCTGTTCACTCTTCCCGTCCCCTACCCCTACGACGACTTCACGTTCCTGATGTGGTCGTACCCTGGAGGCGAGCCAGTGGTGAGGCACGAGAACCGACTTTGCTACGACCTGGGTGCAGATATGATGGACCTGTGCCATATGCGGGGCTATACCGACGAAGGGGCGGCGCGCGAGTACGAGCTGGCGTCACGTTCGGGACTACGGCTAGTGCCCTACGTGACGCGGCTGGCCTTCGACGATGCTGAGGACCATACGCTGCGACCAGGCCTGTTCGACACGCAGTGGCTTGAGCGCGAGCAGGCGTCCATAGAGGTATGCTGCCGCCAAGCGGCCCCGTATAGACCAGCCGCCTACACCCTGGGCGACGAGAACTACCTGTCGCGTGGGCGGTATGAGGTCGGCGCCAACCCCGAAACCATGGCCGCCTTCCGCGAGTGGCTGAGAGCCAGGTATAGCACCATCACGGCCCTCAACACAGTCTGGGCCACGAACTACAGCGCATTCTCGGACATCGAACGGCCCTTGTGGATCGAGGAAGCAGCTACACAGCAAGAGAGTTACGCGGCCTGGTTCGATAGCAAGGAATTTCTGGACAGTGCCTTCGCGAATCTGCACGAGAAGATGGCGGACTTCGTGCGCAAGCAGGACCCGGGGGCCAAGGTAGGCTGGGACGGTTTGCTAGGCTACCACTGGGGAGCGGGCTACGACTTCTACAAGCTCACGCGCAACCTAGAACTCAACCAGGTCTACACGACGAATTTCCCGCAGGCTGCCCTGGTGAGATCGTTCAAGCGCCCTGGAGCGCTGACGGGCGAGTGGGGCAACGCCGTAGCCGACACCGAAGAGGGCTTCTCGGCCATCGCTTGGCACAATCTGTTCGAAGGTCACAACTCGTGCTGGTGGTGGACCAGTTGGGGCTGTGACTATATTCCCTTCAACCCCGACTTATCGGTGGGCAATTTCGGTCGGTGGTATTTCGAGGCCGCGCGAGAGATCAAGGCCGGACCGGGCAAGCTGCTGGTACACGCCGTTCGAGACAATGCGGGCATCGCGGTACTCTACTCACAGGCGGACCTTTTTGCTGCCAAACTGGCATCCAAAGTGTCGCCCGGCGCGGCATTCCAGCCCGACGGCGCTTGGGTACACGACCATCAGGGCCTCCTTCATGCCATCGAAGACCTGGGGTACCAGTACCAGTACGTAGCTGCCGCCGAGCTGGGAGCCGACAGCAAAGCCTTAGCAGGTTACCAGGTGCTGTTCCTGCCACTGGCAACCTGCCTATCGGATGCGCAGGTGGCCGCAATCCGCGAGTTCGTCGCGGAGGGAGGCACGGTTATCGCCGATGGGCGCGTGGGCTTGCTTAGCGAGAACGGCAAGCTACGGGCAGAGCGTCCACTGGATGACGTATTCGGTGTCCGCAGTCCAGCGGGGGTTGCTGCCTTCGCCCAGTCGTCCAGAAGCGGCACCCTAGAGCTCGGCGGCGAGGCCGTGGGCACTGCGGTGCTCGAACCTAGCCTGAGGCTAGACGGCGGGCGGGCTGAAACTGAAGTGGACGGCACACCCGTGTTGGTGACCAACCAATTCGGCAAGGGCCGCGCCACTTTGTACAACGTGCCCTTCATGCTGCTGGAGGACCTGCGCGGCGAGGGGCGGGAAGGCCTGGCGCTGCCCATGCTCGACGAGCTCCTGGCAAAGGCCGGTGCGAAACCCTACACGCGCCTCACCTCAGCAGCGGGCCGGCCGCGTTGCGTCCGTCAGGTGCTCTTCGTAGACGGGGACCTGCGGTACCTAGGACTCCAACAAGATATCCTCCAACGTGGGATTCCAGAGCAGCACTTGGTCGCGGAGTTGACGGTGCCTGCCTACGTCTACGACATGCGGGCCGGTAGACTCCTTGCGAACGCGCCGATCACATCTTGGCCTGTGACTGTCTCGCGGGGACGTCCCGCATTGTTCGCGCTGCTTCCCTATCGCGTGACAGCGGTAGAGGCAAAGGCACCTGCGACAGCTGTGCTGGGTGCAACCTTCAGCGTGGAGACCACGGTACGTGTGGGACCTGGCAAGCCCCAGTTCCATGTCGTGCACCTGAGCGTCTATGCGCCGGGGTCAAACCAGGCGCATCGGCAATACTCGCAGAACGTAGCGTGCTTCGATGGACAAGGCCGGGCTACGATTCCCTTCGCTCTCAACGACCCGACAGGTACTTGGCGCCTGGAGTTCCGGGATGCGGCCAGCAACGTCCGCACTACGGCGACTGTGACCGTTCGGCGGTAGGCCATGGCATAAACTGAGCCTCCGAAGAAGGACGGACACAGGCCGCAGACCCTGCGACCCAACTTGCCGGCACTACCTCCCGCCAGCAAGGCTTCTCTCAGGGCGCAGGTTCACCAGTGTTCGCCCAGTGCCTTTGCTTTCTCACTTCGGGAACCAGATGTCCACCGTGATGTTCTCGCCGAAGGGCACGCCAATGCCCTCGGCATACAGCCACTCGGGCGGTTGGGTGAAGACGGCGGTCGAGATGTCCGACGAGCACTTGCGGCCGTCGGCCAGATCCAGTTCGATCCAGAACCTGCGCACCTTGAAGCAATCGCGGCGCGGATTGCGTAGCTCGAACTTGTTGCGGAAGTCGAGCGTGGCGATAGCCTCGGGCGTCAATGGCACACTGACCTGCTCGGACCACACGTTCTGGGTCTCAATACCGCCGGC
>JAKORR010000085.1 GCA_029777735.1 Armatimonadota bacterium
CGGCCCTAGCGACGTGGAGATCGAGTTGGAGGTAGAGTTGTACACGCGGCAGGTGGGCGACCCGGAGACGTTGGAGGCGACTGCTAATCGCCTATCCGCGGTAGTGCACGACCTCCTGCAAACGCTCAGGAACGACCACGAGTACTGGTGGCGGCTGCGCCTGGAGGGCGGCAACGTCACCGGGCGCACTACGACCAGGCAGGATTACGTGCTGGAGACCATCCCCATGCGGGTGTGGTTCGACGTGTCGCAGTAGGAGCGAGGAGAGTGACCGCTATGGCGGTGTACAGATTGCGCATCAAGCGCTGGAGATTCTACCAGCGCGGCGACGAGGTGCCGGAGGAGTTGGCGCAGCGCTATCCGCACCTAGTAGAAGCGGAACCGGCAAAGCCCGTAGCCGCCACGGCTGAGAAGAAGGAGGAGAAAGACTGATGGCCTACACCGCGTTAGACATGACCGTTGAGTACAGTATCGACGGCACCACCTACTCGCAGTTTGGGCGGCGACAAAGCGCCACGCTCGGCTTTGAGCAGTCGGTTGAGCACCGAACGGGAGGGCGTGGAGACGACAGTATAGCCTTCGGTCTAGTTCACGGAACCGGCAGCCTCAATTGGCTACCTACCGACAAGGGGTTCCTAACCGCCATCACTGGTGGGGCGCGCGCTAGCTCCGGTTATCCCGGTACCCTGCCCACCGCCTTCAAAATCAAGGGTGGGAGTGACGATGCTGCGAGCGCCTACGCACAGTCGAATTGCTACATCAACGAGCTTACCCTGGAGGGCGCGGTCGGCGAAGCGCTGTCGATAACCGCGAACTGGGTGGCGGGCACCGTTACCGAACTCACCACGTGGACGCCGGGGACGGCCCCCAGCGGGTCCCCGATGGAGTGGTACAAGGCCACGTGCAAGATAGGCGGCTCTGCCTATACGATGGAATCGTTCAGCGCCACCCTCAATCACAACCTCAAGCCCTATGGGAGCCTGGACGCGGGTACCGCCGGCACTCTGCGCTGGGTAGAGGGGTTCCTACCGGGGAACGAGGCGGTGACGGCCTCGGCGCAGTTGCGCACGCCCCTGGGGGTTGACCTAATCTGCGACGATCCGCAGTCTACCACCTACGACCTCAGCATTGTCTGGACGAACGGCACAG
>JAKORR010000864.1 GCA_029777735.1 Armatimonadota bacterium
CCTTGGCTCGCATGACGCCGTGTTCCTCGCTGATCGACGCACCCAGGGCGCGGAAGCCGGAAACATGGTAATCCACCGGGCGCTGTCCTATGACGCAACCGCCTGGCAGCGGCACCTCGGCTTCCCGAAAGCGCGCCAACAACGCGCCGGCGACGTAAAAGGACCCGCGCATCTTTCGCACAAGGTCGTACGGAGCAACGGTCTGGTTCACGTTCGTGGCGTCTATCCTCAACTGCCCCGGGCCGATCCATTCCACGTCCGCGCCGAGGGCCTGGAGCATCTCGATCATGGTCGAGACGTCATCGATCAATGGCACGTTATCGAGGATCGTCTCGCCCTTTACCATGAGGGAGGCTGCCAGAAGTGGCAAGCTTCCGTTCTTAGAGCCGCCCGTCCGGATCTCACCAGCTAGAGGTGCGCCGCCCTCGATTATCAGCTTAGACAAGGTTTGTCACCGTCCCCCCTAGGACTTCGAACCTTCCCACTGAAATCATTATAGCACCGCCTGATGCCCGCGAACAGGCAGAGGCGAGAGACGCGAGTCTGGGGCCCTGCCCGCGGCCTTCCGTAGCCTGTAGAAGGCCGCTTACCCAGCGCGAGGCGCCCACAAGGGACCACTAGGGCCAGAAAGAGTATGTGACCTGATGAGAGGCGAGACCGTAGAGGATCCACAGGGCCCCGGACACCACGTCGCCGAGGATAAGCCCGAAGGCCAGGGCTCGAATAGAGGGCATAGTCTGCGGTCCGGCGTATCGCGTTGACACTGTCTTGATAGCCCAGGCGATGAGCATAGGAAACCACATATGTGCCATGTACCATGTGGTGCCGATGGAGAACCCCATGGGGTGGAAGGGAAAGCCCACCCAGCGGGTCCGCACCACCATCATGCCCCAGTAGACAGCGAAGCCGAGGATTATGGCCTGCACTCGGCCCCACTGCACGCCTTGGGGCCAGGTCAGCCACCCAGAGAGCTGGTTCCAGGCCTCGCGAGACGACCAGGACATCCAGGCCCCCCAGGGGCTGCTGAGGCCGTTCTGGTATCCGAGATACAGATTCCAGAACCAGGCGAATCCAAGCCCGACAGGGATCATCAGAAGGGACGAGAGCAGCAAGCGCCGGCCATCTAACCCTGTACGGTCGGCCAAGTACAGCGCCTCGAGCTGATGGGGCAGAGGGATGTTGCGCAGGCCCCGCGTGAAGCCAAAGAAGACCGAAAGCGACGTGAGGTTCTGCGGTCCAAGGGTACGCACGCCAAGGATGTTGCCCAGAGTGACCGTTGGCCCGAGGCGCTCCAGTTCATGTGTGGGTAGCCCCATTTCCGCGCGAATCCGGCCAACTATGAGCTGCATCATGTAGTACTGAGCGAAGAAGTAGACGGCCACCCACAGGGCCATCCTCTGCGACACGCCTACGGCCACTACGTAGCAGAAGCCAATGGCGAACAGCAAGGCCGCCGCGCGGTAGCTGAGGGGTTCTCCCACGTCGCCCCCAGGCTTGCGGCCAGTGATTGTGTCCCAGACGTTAGCCAGATGTGAGCGGGCCGTCCACAGGGCAAAACCCAACAGAGCGATATAGCCTCCAAAGGACTGCTCCTTCATGTAGGGGAACTCGGGTGTATGGGTCCAGCCTGCCCAGGAGCAGAACACCGCTTCCGCCTTCCACCACAGGTAAAACAACCACAGCGAGAAGCTCAGGTCCGCGGGCAGCAGAAGGCCCAAGCCCACTATGAAGGGGTAGAAGCAGATGTAGAAGCGGCCCACGGCGTTCCAAGGCCGCGACGCCAGGTAAGTCTGCAGGTCCAGCGTGGGACTCTGCCCGAGCTTCACCGGTATTTGTGGCACACCGGGGTAGAACACATGTAGTCCATTCATCAAATTGATGAACAGCGGGATGCCGAGGCCCACCCAGAACAACCACCGTCGAATCGGTAGCACAACGGGCTGAGAGATGTCCATGGGTACCTGGACGATCGGGAAGCCCATGCGCTCGCTTTCGATCCAGCGCCGACGAATCAGGACTGCCAGGCCGACCGGCGCGCTCCA
>JAKORR010000865.1 GCA_029777735.1 Armatimonadota bacterium
AGCCGGGCCGCATAGACATGGCTCACGTGCCCTTCCGCACTGCAGCCATGCCAAATCCCCTCCCAGCGCCGCCACGCCCGTATCCCGTCCCAGTTGCGCCGCAGGTAGGTCGCCGTGCGCCGGATGGCCTGCCGCCGATGGTGGCTGTCCGCCTGCTGGTACGCCTCCCGCAGCAGGCGCTGCACCTCATGGGCATTCAGGCTGTCCAGAGCCCTCCACACCGCCTGCCGACGCTCCGGGTCCCCTCCCAGCGCCTCGCTCAACTGCTTGTGCACGTGGTAGCGGTCCAGCACGAAGACGCTCTTGGGCATGTACTCACAGCCCTTCCGGATCCACCCCGCCCCGTCGCCAGCCACGAAGATGGCAGCCACATGCTCCAGGTCGTAATGCCGGTCCAGATAGCCCCACACCGTGGACCACAGCTCTTGGGAGTCCTCCAGCCCGCCGAAGTACTGCGCACGGACCAGTTGCCTACGGCCGTCCGGCCCATCCCGCCACCCC
The DNA here is from genome assembly GCA_029777735.1 of Armatimonadota bacterium. Classification (GTDB taxonomy): domain Bacteria; phylum Armatimonadota; class Zipacnadia; order Zipacnadales; family FEN-943; genus JAKORR01. Next base: position 502 of record JAKORR010000865.1, read on the forward strand.
TCATGCACGTACACCAACCGCGGCTGCCAACGTCCCCCGTGCTGTCTGGACACATGGAAGTTATTGAGCGCCGCAGGGATCTGCTTGGCCTTGAGGACCAGGCTTCGCAAGTCGTCTAGTTTGACGCTGATCCCAAGGTTCGGGTTCGCCTTGATCCAGATGGCTTCATCGAACGGGTCATCTCCCTCGTCGATGGTGGCAATCAACGCAAACCATCGGTCATCCTGGACCAGCCCCTCAAGCACCTGAACGGAGTACTCCCGCAACTCATAGCAGATCCCATCCCGGTTAAAACCGGCCGTTGTGATGGCCCAAATCAGGGGCTGCCGCCGTGCAGCGGTGGCCGTTTCAAGCACATCCCACATGGCTCTCGTCTTGTGGGCGTGCAACTCGTCCACGATGGCCCCATGGACGTTGAGGCCATCCAGGCTATCCACGTCGGCACCAAGGGGCTCGAACTTGGACGCCGTGTCAGGAACGAACATGTTGGCGCCCTGCGACTTAGGGCCGGTGCCCACCATCTGGATGCGCCGGCGCAAGGCCGGGGACTTTCGCACCATCTGCATGGCCTCGCGCCAGACGATCTTGGCTTGGTCCTTGACGGTCGCAGCGCTGTAAACTTCAGCCCCGGGCTCACCGTCGGCATCCAACAGGTACAACCCAATGCCAGCCCCAAGGGTGGACTTCCCATTTTTCCTACTGACTTCGTTGTAGGCCGTCCGGTACCGACGATAGCGCCCGCCATCCGTAGCCTCCCGCATCCAACCAAAAACCGAACCGACGGCAAATTGTTGCCACGGTTGGAGTTGAAGCGGCGCGCCCGCCCACTCTCCCTTGGACTGGCGGAGGAATCGGAAGAAATCAAGAGCGTGCTGGGCAGCCTCAGGGTCCCAGTGCAGCCCCCGCTCCTCTCCCCTCTCCAGGTCTCGCAGGTGCCGCTCGCATGCCAGTCGCACCAGCCGTCCCGTCACCACTTTGCCGTCGACGACGTCCCGGGCGTACTGCGTGACGGGATCCTTAGCCGCCTTTCGCCTGGCCACGGCGTCGGAACTCCTCGTACTCGTCGTCCTCGTCCTCTTGGCCGGGCAGAGCCAACCGCACACGGGACGACGGGCTCAAGCCGAATTCGGCCAGGTAAGCCCGGAAGCTCGTACTGTGGTCCCGCAGGACCTGGTGCAGCGGGTGCTTGCGGGGCAGGCCCCGCTCGTCAACCGTCGTGATGCCTTCGGCGTTGATCCGCTTGGCCGCTTCGACGGCGATGGCATAGTGGAGCAGCGTCATGGCGAAGGCCGGGCCGTCAACAGCCGTCAGAAGGCCCAGGCGCTCCAACTCGGGGGCCAGCTCGTCCCACGTGGTCCGTGCCTCCTCGGGCAGCCAGTCCGGACAGGGAGGCGCCACCGGCTGCGGCTTGGGTTCTGATTCGGGCAAGGGGCGACGGCCCGGATTGCCGGACAACATTTTCAAATGCGTTGGTTTTGGTTTGCGTCCGCGTACAGCCATCGGGCGCACCCCCTTTCTTCGTTGCATGCGCTGTGGAAACTCGGTGAATTTCGCGGTAGCGCGAGCGCGGCTG
>JAKORR010000866.1 GCA_029777735.1 Armatimonadota bacterium
CCAGGTACTTGAGCACGAAGAGAAGTAGACCCAGCGGCATATCTAATAAGATACCTCTTGGCTCGGTAGCCTGCACGGGCAAGCAACGGCAGAGCCATCTGGGGTTGGATAATTATAGCACACCGTGCGAGGAGCGTCCTTGTCGTGAAGGCGACCGCTGTGCTATGCTGGCGCCATCCTCGAGAGGTGAGAACTGTGCCGTACATTTCTGTACGTCGTGCCACAGGTTTGGAGGCTTGCTTGGCCGATCGGGTCGGACTGTTGGCTGAGATCCTGGAGTACCTCAACACAGCCGGCGTCAACATGGTTCAAGCCACCGCCGCTGGCCTAGCGGGCACTGCTCACGTCTTCACCGTCACGGACCAAGTGGATGCTGTGAAGCAACTGGCCTCCTCCGCAGGGATCAGTGTGCAGGAGTGTCCGACTCTGGTCTTCGAGGGCGTTGACGAACGTGGGGCGCTCGTGGACATAGCTCGCAAGATTGCCAATGCCGGTGTCAACATCAGATACTGCTCAGCCGCAGCCGTCGAAGGCAAGTACTGCGCTGTCTTTTTCTTCTCCGCCGAGATCTTCGAGCGGGCGGCTGCCCTCTTCGGCGTCTGAAGGCACGGCGTTGCCCAACCTTCGATAGCCCCTTCCCGGCAGGCGTAGAAGGGAGGACGCCTGGATTGCTTCTCGCGTCCCGGGTCAAGCACAGCGTTGGTTAGTCTACTCCTGTCGCGAGCTGAGGTGATGCTTCGTGTCCGCGGTCCTTGCATTTCTCGTCGCCGTGACCTGCCAACCGGCGACTGTGGGGCTGGCGGGCAGTTACGGGCGCGAGTATGCGACGACGGCGAGCGCCTTGGGAGCGCGCTGCCTGATGCTCAGTCGTGACGAACTCGCATCCCCTGAGCGGCTGGCGCCCCTGGATGCCCTGATAATATCCCACCTCCATGAGGGCTGGCCGAGAGGAGGCCAGGAGGCCGTGACCACGTGGGTCGAGGCAGGCGGTCTGCTATTGCTGGAGATCGGCGCTGTCCCGCCCAAGAGCCTCATCGACTACACCGCCTATACCTCGGGTTGGGGAGGTTCGGTGCGTATTGAGGCAGTCCCATCGCCCCTGACGGTCGGCCTCAAACCCGGTCAGGTCCTGCGCTACGGGGCGTGGTCAGGCGGCCTATCGCTCCCCGAGGGCAGTCCGGTCAAGGTACTGGCGTACTGGGACCTGAGCGACGCGGCAACCTATGAGCGCCCCGTGAATGACGGCTTCGCTACCTGCACCGTCGCGATGGCTGAGGCCGACATAGGTAGAGGCAAGGTGTTCTACAGCGGTGCAGGACTGTTCATGATGGCACCGAAGGCCGTCGAGACCTGGCTCAAGGCCCTCTTCGACGAAAGCCAGTTGCCTCTGATGGCCGTTGAGAAGGCCTGGAATGTAGACGTCTCGCAGGAGGCAGCCTCTCCTGCCCGTCGCGGGACAGATGCGGTCGTCTTCGCCGACGAGTCCTGCCCCGCGCCCGGGATGCCGCGGATACCCACAAGTTTCTTCATTGACACCCTGAGTCGACGCCTAGGGTTGAGAGTCACCCTTGCTGACGCGGCCGCGTTGGCGACGGGCGAGTGGCTTAAGCCCGACAACGGGTTGCTCATCTTGGCCTGCGGAGAAGCCTTTCCCCTCGAGGCCCTCGATGACCTCAAGAGATTTTTAGCTTCGGGCGGCGCAGTCTTGGCCACGGCGGGTGTGCCCTTCTCGCATCTGCTTGCTCCCGCGCAGGACGGCGGTTTCCACGACCTGGGAGCCAGCGAGGACGAGCGCCGCGGTGCGACCTACTTCCTCTACTCGCGGTTGGGCTTCCTGACCAAGGTCGCGACTTTACTAGATACAGATACACCCGCCGGCGCCGTTACGGTCAACTGGCCGGACTCGAATCTCCCCACCTCCTGGCCTCTAACAGGAGGTACCACTTCCGTGTTTCTGGCGGGCAACGGTCTCAGCCCGCGCACGGTCCGTCCACTGGTCGTCAGCGTCTCGCGAGAAGGTCGCGTGCTGAGCTGCCCGGTCAGCTTCAGTCCAGTCCTGGCGCGATTCCCAAAAGCGCGTTTCCTGTCGATCGGCTTCAGTGGCGATAGCCACCCGCTTAATCCGGCGGCCTGGGACCACGCCGAGGATGCCCTTGTGGCCTTCACTCGCCTGTTGTTGGAGGCTCCCGTGGTGCTCATCGGTGACGTGTGGCCCCACGAGCCGCTGTATAGGGCAGGCGAGGACGTGTGCGTGGGGGTCAGGCTTGTGGCCTCACGCGGTCCTGCGAACCTTCGCTGCCGCCTGCGTATACTCACGCGGGACACGTGGCGCGAGGTCTTCACTGATGAGAAGGATGTGACTGTTGGGCCTGAGGGACCGGCCGACCTCGAGTTTATCTGGGCCAAGGCCGACTTGAGGGACTGGGCCTACGTGGCCGTGGCCCAGATAGACAACGCGGAGCCCCCCTTCGACATGGACGCCGAGGGCTTTCTGGCCCTGCAGCCGGGCTTCTGCAGCCGCGCGCGACCAGCGGCGGTCAGCCCAACGGGCTTGCCTCTCCGGGGTGACACACCTGAGTGGTTCTCAGGTATAAACCTTTATGTGGCCGATCATCGCGGTGTGGGCATGTTTTTCACGGGCGGAAACCAGTTCGGCTCGCACCCCACCGTCCAGGCCTATGACCGGGACCTAAGTCTGATGCGATTGCTCGGTGGCAACACTGCGCGGACGCACTACTTCGACCTAATGATTACGCCCGAGATCCTCGCCGACACGGGCAGCCACGCAGTCCGTCGCTTGGATGCCTATAACATGCTACACGCGGCGCACGACGCGGCCGCCATCTATGGGCCCTTTACCTTTACGCCTGGTAGGTACAATGTCTGGCAGAACTATATGAAGGCCAAGTACGGCGAGGACACAGTCAAGGCCAACGCCTACACGAGCGAGCAGTGGCTCGACGAGATGGAGGAATACTATGAAGCCCTGGCTGCACACTGCAGAGCTCTTGGTGCCGAGAATATCGTCTGGCAGCTTATCAACGAGCCGGAGGCCTACCCGCCTCACGGCGAGCGGGATCCGGCCAGGCGGCGTGAAGGCGTTGAGGTGGTGGACCGCTGGTGTCGGCGGATGTCAAAGGCCCTCGAACGGGCCGGGTACTTGCAGGCTGGCGTAGGTCACTCGACGGCTCCCATGTCCTATGGCTGGGACCCGCGCGGCTCGCTCAACTGGCTGTGCTCCTTCGACGTCCACCACTATGGAGCGGCCACGGTACATCAGGGTAGCTCCAATGCTCTCTGGTCGATTCCCTTTGGTCTTGCCTACGGCAGGCCCGCGGTGCTGGGCGAATACGGCCTGCCCAACGCAACTCACAGCCGGGCGGCCTTCCTTGGGCACTGGCTCGCGGCCTACGAACAGGCCCTCTTGTGTATTCTAGGCGAGAGCGGATTGGGTTTTCTCAACTTCTACTTAAACTGTGGCATGGGTAACGTCGACGCACCCGAGTGGGGTATGGTGCGCCCAGACTACACGGAGAAACCGGCTCTGTTGGCGTGGAAGCGGTGGAACTGGGTCCTGCGACGTATTGCACCGGACGAAATCCTGCCGCCCAACGCGGCGTTGGTCTTCGATCCAGAGGTGCGCCTGGCTGGCGAGCAGATCCTCCAGCAACTGGGCCAGACCTTCCTCGCGCTGCTCGGCGAAGGTCTGCACACGAGCATCCTGGGCCCCGGCGACCTGGACCGCCTCGCAAGGAGCGGCGGAAGGCCCCAAGTCGCCTACGCCCCGGCAGATTGGCTAGGCCAAACAGGCCGCACGGCACTGGCTAAGGCTGCCGAGCAGGGACTTGAGGTCTTCGATGACCTGGAAGGCTTCCGTCAGGCGGCGAGGGCTCTGTGCCCGGTGAAGCTGGATCGGTGCACAGCAGAAGCCCTATACGTGCGTGCCTTGCACGGCGACAGGGTAATGATAGCTGTAGTTGAGAACGGCCAGGCATCCCTTACCTTCGAGATGAGGAGCCACAGGTACGAGATATCACTGCCGGAGGGCCGCGGTGCCCTGCTTGTCCTCGGGTCTGACGGCGCACCCGAGATGATCGCCTCCTGCGGGCCGGTGAGTCTGAACGGGCGGGTGCTAGTGGACGGCCCAGCCGAGGGCTATGCAGTGTGGGCCGGCCACGGCCGCAGCCTCGACCGCGATGGGACGCAGGAACTATGGGCCGAGAGCCAGACAACGGTCCGGGGGAGCCTAAAGCTCCCCGACGAGCTGGGCGCCCGGTCGTGGAAGATAGAAACGCGCAGCACAGTGCCAGAGGAGATCACCAGGCAGGCCAGCAAGCTGCTGCAGACGCGCGGCGTGAGGCTTGACGGGCGCAGCCGCGCGCGGATTGTGCTGTGTGGCAGTGACTGGCCAAAGGCGGCAGAGAAGGAGGGAGGCCCCCTCGCGCGGCGGTCCATCACAGTGCGATACGCTGGATCAACAGCGCGCCTGGTAGTCGGCAGCGAGTGGATCGAGGAGGCCTGGACCGGGCTAGTCCTGGTGGACCGTGCCGGCGACGACGTTACCGTATATGTCTACGGTTTGACTGATGCAGGCCTGGACTGCGCCGTTCGACGCCTGGCGTCACTGCGGGTCCTGGAAGACTGCCTCACGACCCCCTACGCACCACTCGAACTAGTTGCCCCACAACGATGATGACGCCGCTGCATCCCAACGCAAGTTCCCTTGGGGACAGGACCTCACGCTCCGCCCGGCCGGCCGATCTCTAGTCCCCGTCCAAGTCCACGAGCAGGCCGTCGCTCGCCGCTGTGACCGCCACGCCCGTCTCTTCCGACATCCGCGCCGCTATTTCCCACGGCTTATGCTGCAACACATGCATGCCGAAGTGCGTGATGATCGCCTTGTCTGGCGTTGCCTCTCGGATGATGCGCGCTGCGCTTTTGGGATTCAGGTGCGTGACCGCTGGTCCATAGTCCTCGTATAGGACGACGTTCACTACTAGTAAACTGCATCCGTGAAACTTCTCTCCCAGCCCTTCGCGGTAGTACGTATCGGGTACGAAACCTACTTGCCCTCTGTTGTCACATAGCAACAGGCCGTAGGTCTCCACGCCGTGGTCCATCTGGGCCGGAGCAGTGATCGTCAAGCCGCCCACGGTGTACCACGAGCCCTCCTCCAGGGTCTGCACACGCTCAGGAAAATCAAGGACGTAGCGACACAGGGGCGAGTCTTCCTCGTAGGCCTGGCGCGGCAACAGCAGTACGCCCCGTTGCGTGTGACCGCCGTTCGTCATGGCCTCGATCATTACGTTCACGTCGCTGGCGTGATCGAGGTGATGGTGTGTCAGCACCACGGCGTCGAGTTGACCTGGATCCAATTTGGGTCTACTTGCCCAACAACGCACGAGGGTGCCGGGCCCGGGATCAAGCATGACATCAACCCCACCCATTCTTACCCACGTCCCCGCCGACGAGCGAAGCTGCCGCGCGACAACGAAGCGTGCGCCGGCCGTTCCCAGGAACTTCACAAAACGCTCGGGCAAGGAAGCTGGGGCCTTCGCTGCCACCTAGACGGCCTCCCAAGTGCTCACGAGGAATTGCAGTGTCTCCCAGGCACGTCGATCCAGGTTGCCCATCGAACCCCCGCCAAGGAACGGCGGGCACATCTCGTAGGCCAGCGGTGACAGATGCGGGCGCTTAGCCATGAACTCCACGCCCCCATAGCTCAACTCCGAGGCCTTACGGACGAAGGCCGGGAGATCCCAGCGTTCTTGTACGGGCCACACGCCGCAGCAACTGACCGAGTGCAGCGCGGGGATCATTGCGCCTCCTCCCAGCAGAAGACAGCGCGGCAGGGCGCGGCCGCCGTCTCACGAAGCTTCAGGGGGAGGGCCGTGAGCAGGCCACGTCTCACTGGTATCTGCTCCACGTTTATCAGCGGCGCCAGCAAAAGCACTCCTCTGTCAAAGAACTCCCCGAAAAACAACTGTGGGGCGGCATCGTTGTCGAAGCGCGGCAGGTCGGCACCTATCAGGAAGGGCCGTTGGTCGAGCAGCCAGAACATCGCTTCGCGCGAGAAGTAGGGGGATTGCGCAACGAAGTCGGGCTGTTCCCAGTGGGCGCACCAGCCGGTGCCCACCAGCAGGGCTAGCCCCGGCGCAAGGTCCAGTCCCTCAGCTGCCGCCTTCAGTTCGTCCAGCTCGATACGGTCGCCCGCTTCCTTGGGCACTCGCAGAACGGCCGCTGGGCGCAGCACCAGTTGTTCGACAGGGACAGATTCCAGCGGCGGCGCGTCCAGCCGCATGTGCCGCGCGTTCTCTAGATAAGTCCCGGTCTGCGCACTGATCCGAAGCTCCCAGGAGTAGGTGGGATAGGGAACCCAGTCGGGCTCCGGTAGCAACTCCACCTCCACCTGCGGATAAGGCGGCCCGTAGGTCCACATGCCAGGGTAAATGGAG
>JAKORR010000867.1 GCA_029777735.1 Armatimonadota bacterium
TCCAGAGGAGCATAGAGAGAAGATCTTCGAGCGCTTCCAGATGGTAGAAGACGAGTCACGCAAGGCCATTAGGGGTACCGGTATCGGGCTGTACTTGGTGAGGCATCTTGCTCGAGCCCACGGTGGCGACGTCTGGCTGGACTGGTCCGAGGTAGGCCGAGGTTCCAGGTTCTCTGTGCGCCTGCCGAAGAAGCAACCCGCGCAGCGCGAAGAACAGCGTTCCTAGAGTGTCACAGGTGGCGATTCCGCCTACCATCTTTACGCCCTCTAGTGACAGAGGGCGTCTTTGCTGTGGGGGCATGCCCAATGCGCGTGGCTTTTGGCTGTGACCACGCAGGGGTGCCGTTACGCGGCGCCGTCCTAAAGGTCCTGCAGGCCCTCGGCCTCGACGTACTTGACTTCGGAACCTTTGATACTGGATCAGTAGACTACTGTCTCTTCGCCGAGCCAGTTGCGCAGGCTGTCGCGAAAGGGGACGCCGAGCTGGGCATCCTTGTTTGTGGCACAGGAGTTGGGATGGCCATTTCGGCTAACAAGGTGCCAGGTGTCTTTGCTGCGCACGCGTCCGACTGCTACACCGCACGCATGGCACGCGAACACAACGCAGCTAATGTCCTGACCCTAGGCGCCAGGGTCGTGGGAGCCGGCGTCGCGGAGGAGATTGTGCGCGCTTTCGTCACCACGGAGCCCTCCTCTGAGGAAAGGCATGAAAGACGCCGCAGCCAAATGCGGGAACTTGAGCAACGCGCCTTAAGAGGTAACTGCTAGTGACTGCTCCTCAAGACTCCTCAGACGATGAGGATATGGCTCGGCCAAGCTGGGACGACTACTTCATGGAGATCGCGCATGTGGTAGCCAAGAGATCCACATGCTTGCGGCGTCGGGTTGGCGCTGTGCTGGTCTCAGGCCGCCGCATCCTGGCTACGGGCTACAACGGCCCTCCACAAGGACTGAAACACTGTAGGGAACTCGGTGGCTGCTACAGGGAGAAGCTGGAGATCCCAAGCGGGCAGCGCCAGGAGTTGTGCAGGGCTGTTCACGCAGAGCAAAATGCTGTGATACAGGCTGCGATCCATGGTGTGGCGCTTCAGAATGTAATTCTCTACTGCACTACACAGCCCTGCGTAACTTGTGCCAAGATACTGATCAACGCGAACGTGCGTCGCATTGTATACGCCGGCGACTACCCAGACGAGTTTGCCACGGCGCTGCTTGACGAAGCGGGTGTGAAGCTAGTGCGCTGGAACCCGGCGGACGAGACTGAATGAGCGGATACCCGAATCCAGTGGCGCGCATTCTCCTTGCGGCTGTCGGGGCACTGGCCGTGGCTCTGGTTCTCACGCCGCCTGCCCGTTGGATCATGCGTCGGATCGGTGCAGTGGATGTGCCTCGGGGGCGCCACCACCACAAAGTGCCGACGCCCGTGGGGGTTGGGTGGGTCATTCCCCTCGGGCTGTTCTTCGGGCTGTTCCTGTCCGACACAGCCGTGAGCGGTCCGATTGTGGGTGTGGCTGCGGGTCTGGCCCTGCTGGTTCCGTTGACGCTGCTGGATGACCTTTGGGGGTTGCCTCCCCAGCAGCGGCTATTGGGCCACATCATTGTCGCCGGTCTTGCCTGGAGCTTCGGTGTACGCATTGAAGGCATCACCAACTTGGTGGCGCCGTGGTTCAGCGACAATTACATCGCGCTGGGGTGGCTTTCGCTGCCCGCCACAGTGCTGTGGATAGTGCTCATGATCAACGCCTTGAACTGGTTGGACGGGTTAGACGGCCTGGCCGCCGGAGTATCATCGATAGCGGCCATGACTCTGGCTTACATGGCCTATCTTGCGGGCATGACCGATGTGGGTTGCCTCGCGGCAGCTCTCTGTGGCGCGGGGTTGGGGGTTCTGCGGTATAATTTCTCTCCTGCCAGCGTCTTCATAGGCGATGTAGGGGCCATGTCTCTTGGTTTCGTCCTGGCCTGTGTGGCTGTAGTTGGGGCCTTCAAGACCACGGCGGCCAGCGCGCTGGCCGTGCCACTGCTGGTAGGTGGGCTGCCCATCTATGACGTTTTCTCGACCATGTGGGGCCGCTGGCGTCGCGGACAGTCGCTGCAAGCCGGCGATCGCACCCACGTTCACCATCGCCTGATCAGCCGAGGGTTCACCACTATCCAGGCCGTGCTCACTCTCTATGCAGTGACGGCTGTGCTATGCCTGCTCGCTGTGCTCATCTGGAGGCTGTGACAATTGGTCAAAGTAGCCCTCGTCTTTGGTACGCGGCCGGAAGTCATCAAGCTAGCCCCGGTATATGCGGCCCTGCGGGACCGCGCCGACAGATTCACTGTTCAGGTCATCTCGTCGGGTCAACACCGGGATTTGGTAGCACAGATGGTCCGCGTGTTCGACATGCAGGTGGACGTGGACCTGAACGTGATGAAGACGGGCCAGAGCCTTGTGGGCCTGACCTGTAGTATCCTCTCGGCGCTCGAGCCTGTGCTCGAAGAGCTTCGCCCTGATGTCCTGCTTGTCCAGGGCGACACGACCACGGTACTGGCTGGGGCTCTTGCCGCCTTTTATCAGCGCATATCTGTCGGTCATGTGGAAGCTGGTCTGCGAACGAGAGACAAGACTCAGCCTTTCCCCGAGGAGATTAACCGTCGGCTTACTGATGGGATGGCGGATCTCCACTTCGCAGCCACCGACCAGGCGCGCGCCAATCTGCTGAACGAAGGGTTACCGGGCGACCGTATCTTCGTTACTGGCAACACAGTGGCCGATGCTCTGGAGGTGGTACTGGCACGCCACCCTGGGCTTGAGGGCACTGACCTGGCCTGGGCTGAGGAATGGCCAGGCCGCGTGCTCCTCGTCACTGCTCACCGTCGCGAGAACTGGGGTGTCCCCATGGCCGCCATCTGCCAGGCTGTGCGCAGAATCCACGATACCTTCCCAGACCTTCTGGTGGTTTTCCCTGCCCACCCGAATCCAACGGTTCGGGACACCGTCTTCAGCCTTCTCAGCGAAGCAGAGCGCGTCCGGGTCATCGCCCCCCCCGACTATGCCCTTTTCGTCCCCCTGTTGCGGAGAGCGGATCTCATCATTACCGACAGCGGCGGCATCCAGGAGGAAGCCCCGTCGCTGGGCATCCCGGTGCTCGTCGCGAGGCAGACCACGGAACGGCCTGAGGGCGTTGAGGCGGGCGCGGCGGTTCTTGTAGGCACGGACGAGGAACGAATCGTGTCGGAAGCCACCCGCCTTCTGACTGACCCCCGCGCCTACCATGCCATGGCAGCCGTGCGCAGTCCCTACGGAGACGGAAGGGCCTCTCAGCGCATAGCTGACGCACTAGAGTACCACTTTGGGCTGCGCAAGGAGCCTCCCGAGCCCTTCCTGAGCCAGGCCGAGGGGTCAGACCGTGAATCGTGAGGATACCTCCACCGCTAGAAACTGGACGCCATCCCGTATCGCTCTCACGGCCGGCATCAACGTGTTCCCGAGCAAGATCCTGATGCCTAACCTGCTTAACTTAGGAACCTACCTGCACTCTAGGGTGATCTTAATCGCCGTACTCGCCGGTGCCGAATTCCTCGGCATTCTTGGAGAGTTCCTTGCTGTGCCTGGGGCCGCGATCTTCGGTGCGGTGTTCGGTCACCCGTTCGTCAGCCAGCCATCAGGAGTCGAA
>JAKORR010000868.1 GCA_029777735.1 Armatimonadota bacterium
ACGGTCCCTGGAGATTCTCGGCAGCCACCGACGGAGGTAGGTCGACGTAGATCACCTCAGGAGCCTTACCGGTGGGGTGGTCCACGGCGAAGGCCATGAAGGCGTCCTTGGGGGCTTTTACAACTTGGGGACAGCGCGCAGGCAGGTCCATGGTTAGAGAAACTGTTCGTCGGCGCCCAAAGACCTCGTAGCTCACTTCTAGGGTAGCTCGGTCGCCCGTTCCAACCAGAGTTGCTGGGAGGTTGAACACAAGGTCGCAGCCCTGATCAACGGCGTCGGCCAAGGCAAGTCGCTTGCCGCCCACCGATACGGTCAACTTCTCGGCGGCTGCCACTTGGGCCCACTCGTGGGATGGGTTGGTCAGCCCGACCCTGATCCCCTCGCCTTCCCACCGCACGGCATGGGCCTCAAGAGCGGGTTCCGCCAACGCTGTGACTGGTCGCCAGAACAGCGCCTCCCTGCCGTTCACCATGACCACCACGATCGCGGTCTTGGTACCCCAGTCGAGATCCTCGCGCGCCCTGATCGGTAGGTTCACTTGGGCCTTGGCCCGCGCGGCGACCGAGAAGGTGACGACTGGCGCCGTAAGGCTGGGCAGGTACGATCTCAACGTCAGACTGCCCCTGACAGGTTTGGTCGTCAGGTTCTCCACTGTGAGTCTGAAACTGCGCTCCGTATTCGGGGCGACAACCAGTTCGGGCACAGTCACGCCCACTGGGCAGAAGGTGAACTGATAGAGTCCGTAGTACTGAGGCGTCACAGTCGCTGACAGGCTCGAGCTCTTGGCTGCCGCTCTCAGCGGCCTGAAGGTCTCGCCATCCTCACTTAGCGCCTGGGCCTCGGCAAGGGGCCAGTCGTTCTGGGGTAGGGTCAGTGAGACGCGGGTACGGCGCGTGATGTCGGTGTTATAGGCTGTCAGCATCGTGGTTGTTCCGGCCCGAAGGCGCGCGCCGATGACGCTGTCACCCTGCACCGCCCAGTCAGACGAGACGCCGGCCCAGTCCAGAACCGCGCGCCAGTATCGCGAGTCCTTGATCTCGCCCAGCAGGCCGTTGCAGTACCACGCCCGCCTGTCGCGCAACACCATATCCCTGTTGATCCCGAGTGCATTGTAGCTGCTGAGAACCTGGGCACTGTCCGCCGTCGCCTGCTCCCAGACCATCGAGAGATCCTCGGCCTTCACACCAGCCAGCGGCCCCGTGAAGGATGCCTCGGCGGCCGGCAGTTGAACCGGCGTACGGACGTCTGCCGGCTGGTCGACGGTGCGCAGGTGTACCCAGTCGATGGCCAGGTTGCAGACACGGAGCTCGTTCCGGAAGCGTTCGGGCTGTAGCTGCCCGGGCACGTGTGTCCTAGCAAACTCAAGGCGCAGGTTCGCGATGCCGCTGGTCGGTATGACCGCCGCGGGTATCTTGAGCTCGTAGCTGTTGTATCCGGGCTTAATGGCGAAGGTTCCAACCGCTTGGCCGTGCACGTAAACCGTCACCTCGTTTTCCCATAGCGCGTCGCCAGCAAGGGCCAGGATGTGGTCCTTGGCCGGCGCCACGGGCAGCACCAACGTAGTGTCGTGGCCCATCGCCGGGCACCACCGCACAGTATGACGGCGTTCTCGCGCTCCGAAGGCTTCCTCGGGCAGTTTGCCCCAGTCCTCGCGTTGCGACCTGCCAGAGATCAGAAATCGGTCATCACCCTCCTCACCTACGTCCAAGAAAGCGTTGATCGTCTCGACGGGTTGTCCCTTGGCTGTCGGCGGGCTTGTTCGGAGGCCCAGACGCTTCTTGAGCCTCGCGCCGCACTCGGCCGGCGCATCGTCGCCCGGTAGCTTACCCACCACCAGCCGACGGTTTTCCTCCCCCTCAAGCCACTCGGCCAGTACGTCGCCAATCGGCTTACCTTGGGCGTTGAAGCCCAGCCCCGTGCCGCCTGTTGGTGCCACTACCAGCCGCACGTCCCGCAGGTTCTCGGCAGTCACGAAGTCGTCTGGCAGGAGCTTGAAGTCGACACTGGCGGCGCGCAGAGCCTGCACCACGGCGTGGATATCGCTTGCCTGCTGGCCGCTGACCAGCCAGTGCCAGTCATTCAGCAATACCGCCACCGAGCCAGTGACCTGGGCGTACTTGATGCTCTCGAAACAGGCCTTCATCACGGTGGTGTAGAGTAGGTTTTTCTCGCAGTAGATCTTGCCGTACTCCCAACACGGCTCCAGATTGCTGCCTTCCCACCACTCGTTCCACGACAGGTGCAGCAGCGCCTCGGCGTAGTGTGACAAGGCCACCGTCCAGAACCGGTCGAAGGCGTGAGGGTCGGGCGGGTAGCACATGCCGGGGATGCGAATTTCCCAATCGTGATAGAAGTTCTTGAAGGTGTCAAAGAATGCGGTCCCATACCACTTGGCCACGGCGGCCTGAATGAATCGCTCGGCGTCCTGATCGTGGGGTTGGCCGAAAATGCCGCCGTAGCTGTGCGGGCCGCAGAAGGTTTTGGTCTGAAGGCTGTAGCCCCAACCCTTGTAGGGCTGATAAGCAATATCGAAGGACGCAACGAGTCCGGGCAGGCCGAATCGGTCCTGAGCGGCCTTGTTCACTTCTGCCCAGCTCGTGTGCCACAGGTCATACTGATACAGGATTGAGTCGGCGCGCTGAACGCCG
>JAKORR010000869.1 GCA_029777735.1 Armatimonadota bacterium
GGGCGCCTTCGTGGCGGGTGGCTCGACGCCAGAAGAAGCTTCTCTGGCTGCCGTATACTATCATGGCCTGGCCGGCGACCTCGCGGCCAAGCATACCAACGAGCGTCATGTCATTGCCTCAGACCTGTTAGCGGCGCTGGGAGAGGCGTTGCCTAGAGGATGATGACTGCGCACAGAGAGGAGCCTGCCAAGTGAAACACCCTTGGAGTATGTCTGGCGAGTGGCTCAAGGGAGCCCTGCACGTACACACAACCGAGTCCGACGGAAGGCGAACTCCCCAGGAGGTCGTGGATGCCTATAAGGACTGTGGCTACGATTTCGTCGTCTTCACGGACCACAACAAGGTGACCGGTGCCGAGGGGCTTGAAACGCGCGGGATGGTGGTGTTTTCCGGCGTGGAGGTGAGCTGTCAGGGGACCGAGTTCGGGTCGAGCTTCCACCTAGTGGCTGTCGGCCTGGATGGTCCGCTGCCAGAGGATCTCGACCGCGACTCGGCTCAGGCCACCATCGATTGTCTCCGCAACCTGGGCGCTGTGGTCTTCATCGCCCACCCCTACTGGTCGCTACTGACGCTAGGCGACCTGATGGGCCTGCACAACTACCACGGCATCGAGGTACTCAACGCAGGCTGCGAGTGGGAAACACGGCACGGCGACTCCTCGCAGCATTGGAGCTGGCTGATGGAGCGCGACCGTGAAGTATTCGCCTACGCTGTGGACGATTCACACTGGGGCTTCGCGGACTTCGCCGGCGGCTGGGTGATGGTGCGGACGGGCGAGAGATCATCAGTGGCCATCGTCAAAGCTCTGGCAAGCGGTGGCTTCTACAGCTCCGGCGGTCCGACCATCGAGGAGCTGAGAGTAGACAGCGAAACAGTCTATTTACGTTGCTCGCCCGTGGCAGCGGTTTATCTTATCATGCCTCGCGCCGGACGCGGCTGGACCAGCCACCGTCTCTGCAAGCAGCCGCCTTGCGAGAGGGAACTGATCGAACTGGAGATGCCGGCGCCTCCAGAGGGCCAGTGTTTTCGGATCGAGGTGGTCGATGGCCAGGGGCGCAAGGCCTGGACCAACGCCATCAGGGCAGGTGAGGTCGATGTCCGCTGACAATCAAACCCACGCCACCAACATGCCTCTCTTACCGGAGAGAAACCCCTTCGCTGAGCCGGGTGAGTGGTTCAAGGGCAACTTGCACCTACATACCACCAACTCGGACGGCGACTACTCGCCCCAGGCGACTGTGGATTTGTATGCGCAAGAGGGCTACGACTTCCTGGCAATCACCGACCACAACCGGCTGACGGACCCTGAGGACGTGGATGGCCACGGCATGGTCCTGCTGCCCGGTGTCGAGTTCGACGGCGGACGCGGCGAGCTGGGCCAAACCTATCATATGGTCGCTCTCGGGGTCCAGCACGAAGTACAGCGTCTTGACGCAGCCACGTCTCAGGAAGCTCTGGACCAGACGCGCTCCCATAGCGAGATCGTGTTCCTGGCACACCCTTATTGGTCGTCCCTGACGGCCGAGGATCTGATGGCAGTAGAGGGGTACGACGGTATCGAGGTGTTCAACACCACCTGTGAGCGGGGCATTGGGCGTGGCCACTCGGAGCCCCAGTGGGACAACCTATTGACAAAGGGGCGGCTGACCATGGCCATGGCTGTGGACGATGCTCACTTCCACTACTGGGACACACTCGGTGGGTGGGTCTGGGTGAAGGCGCCGCGGCTCGAATATCGAGGTCTGATGGACAGTATCAAGAGGGGCTTTTTCTACGCCTCGTCGGGCCCCGAGATCAACAACGTGGTCTTCGCGGACGACACGGTGCACGTCGAATGCTCGCCCGTCGCCAGCGTGGCCCTGGTCGTGGCTTCGCCCGGCAAGGGCTGGACCACCGACAGGCTCCGCGACGGCGGCGACCGGCCGCTCATCACCGAGGCCAACCTCCCTTCCGTCCACGACTTGATCTTCAGGATCGAAGTAACCGACGAGCGCGGCAATAGGGCGTGGACCAACCCCTATAAGATCAAGAGCTGAGCAAAGGTCTGCGCCGAATCAGGCAAGGCAAGTCCCGCAGGAGGTGCGTCAAGTGCTTCTTGGCGTGATTTCAGATACTCACGGCAATCTGACAGGCTGGCAGACGGCCTGGGACAAGGGCCTGGGCGATGCCGATGTCATTTTTCACTGTGGCGACGTGATGTACCATGGGCCTAACTTCACGCCCGTCGAGGGATACAATCCAAAGGCCTTGGCCCACAAGCTCAATACCTGCAGCCAGCCGTTGTTCCTTGTGCTAGGCAACGGCGACAGCGAGGTAGACCAGGCGCAGCTCCGGTTCCCTCCAGTACCCTACGTCTTCGCGAGTCTCGAAGGTGTACGGGTGTTGGCAGTCCATGGCCATGTGCAGACCCCCGATGAGCTGCTACCGCTGGCGCAAGCGTGGGGGATTGACCTGCTGTTCACAGGACATACACACGTGCCCACTCTCAACCGCGTTGGGAGAGTCGTGCATCTCAACCCCGGCTCGGTGACCTACCCTCTGGCCAAGCAGCCCGAGCTGCACAAGCCTACCTTTGCGTTGGTGAGGGACGGGCACCCCGAGGTGCTCGACCTGTACACTGGTGACGTGGTGCTTAGCCTCTGACTTCAGCCCGACTTCTCACTCGGTGCCTGGAGCGAGGTCTAGTTCGCCCTGAGCCAAGGCCATGATCGGAGCGAAGCGCCTGCGGTGTTGGGGACAGGGGCCAAGCTCCGCCAGGGCCCGGCGATGTTCGCGCGTCCCGTAGCCCTTGTGCCTCGCAAAGCCGTACCCCGGGTATTGCTTGTCAAGCTCTCTCATGAACCGGTCACGCCACACCTTCGCCAGTATTGAGGCAGCGGCTATGCTGTAGCAGCGCGCGTCGCCACCTGTGATGGCCAGGTGAGGCTGGGGAAAGCTAGGAGCATCGCGGCCATCGATCAATAGGTAGTCTGGGCTAGGATCGAGCTGCGCAACAGCCTGGATCATCGCGCGGTACGTCGAGGCGAGGATATTGATATCACTAATGGTGTCCGGTCCCACGGCGGCCACGGCCCAGGCGAGGGCCCTGCCGGCGATCTCATCGAAAAGGGCTTCCCGCTGCGCTGCTGTCAGGAGCTTGGAGTCCGTGACTCCTGGTATCTGCGGTCTTCGAGGCAGGATGACTGCTCCGGCGACCACAGGCCCCGCCCAGGCACCGCGGCCGGCCTCGTCAATACCCGCAATAAGGCGCACGCCCTCAGTCCAAAGTCGCCGCTCGTGGTCTGTCGGCGCTGCCTTGCGACGCGATCCAGCCAATACTTGAATCCCTCCGGCGGGAGTGTAGCAGAGAACCTTTGGACGTGTGGAAGCGAAGGACCTCGCCACCCAGAAAGTTTTCAGAGTGTTCCCTTTCCGAGGACACCGACGGAGACTCACCCCCAGGCTAGTGAACGGCGCCCAAGCGGTGCGGCGGCCAGAACAGGAACATCGCCTTGCCGATGACATTCTCAACCGGAACAAAGGGACAAGGGTACTGGAAGCCATCCGAGCCTTCCGCCCGCCAAGTGTGGGCGTCATTCGACTCGTTGCGATTATCTCCTAGGACCAGTATGTACCCCGGCGGTATTTTGAGCTCCCCATCCTCAACCAGACGAAGAGGTTCCCCTTCAGGCTCCAGCAACACGTAGTCAGACTCCGGCATTTCATATAGCGGCGCTTCGGCTATATACGGCTCATTCAGAGGCTGCCCATTGCGATAGGTAGTCCGATCGCGGACTGCGATCCGGTCGCCTGGCAAGCCAATGACACGCTTAATAAAATCTCGCCGCTGGGGATCGGCCCAAGGAGGGGCGTGGA
>JAKORR010000870.1 GCA_029777735.1 Armatimonadota bacterium
ATGCAACACCCGCTTCGCCAACATCCCACGCACCAGCAGTTCGAAGTGGTGCCAGTGGGGGCCCCTGCCGCCTCTTGTCAAGCTGTGCTGCAAATCCACAAGATATTGTTTCATTGTTACATTATATTCTGTATTATTGAGAACCTTGCGATTCTTCCTACGAGACACACCGATTCTCTTCCTCTCATAAGGGAAATCTTAGCAAAGCAAATCTTGCCACCTTTTTACTATATTACAAGGCGAACGATGTTCGACGTTGCCCCGGGAGGCCGGACAATGCCGTACTCCGCACGAAACCACTCAACGCGATCCGTCTTCCTCCTCCTCAGCGCCTGGTCGCCGTCCTCAAGCTTGGACGAGCGGATCATCTCGGCGATCACGCCCGTAATGGCCTCAAGTTGCTCAAGGCCCCCGCCGAAGGACATCACACCCATACCTGTTCCTCCTAGCATCGACTTTCCCAGCACTCCGCAGAGCTGCGACAACACTACAAACCTGTGCCTCCGCCAACTCAGCGAAGCTCTCTTGCGGAGGGGCTGCGCCGCAGAGGATAGGTGCTCTTTGCATCGAAACCTACCCGGCAATCCCGCTTTCTATCCTTAAACCTTGCTGTACGGAGTACCTCTGCATGCACGAAGCGACGAGTTCAGTTAACAGGCGCATCGATGACAGCGGCCCGGCGCGCGCACCCAAAACACGGTTTGCGGCTATGCTCGTTCTATCCTTAGTACTCACATGGCTGGCCGGCTACTGGATTCGCCAAGCCGAGATTGTGTCGTTGGCCTGCCAGATCACGGAGGCCGTGCCGTCCATCCCAGGCCTAGCGGCGCTGCTTCTGCTACTGGCCGTGAACCCGCTGCTGCTGAGGCTGAGCAAGCGGTGGGAGCTGTCCAGTGGCGAGATCGTGGTGGTCTACCTCTTCGTCACCGTTGCCACAACGATGTACGGCTGCGGCATCGTCCGGTTCCTCATCGCATCGCTCAGCGCGCCCCACTACTACTCCACGCCCGCAGCCCCGCTGGCCGAGCTGGCGCTTTACATACCCTCGTGGCTCGCGCCAGCCAACCCACTCCATCACCGCTGGCTCTACGAGGGGGCACCCACAGGCGCCGTGCCTTGGGACGCTTGGCTCACGCCCATCGTCGTCTGGACAGGCTTCTTCGTGCTCTTTGGCGGTACACTGATGTCCTTGATGCTTCTGTACGCGGAGACCTGGATCCACCACGAGCGTTTGGTCTTCCCGGTCGTACGCCTACCGGTGGAAATCCTCAGCCAGGGCACGGCGGTTTCTTTCTTCCGCAACCCGGCCACATGGATCGGTATCGGTCTGGCAACGCTCCTCAACGTCATCAACATGATCCGCGGAGTCTTCTTCGGTGGGCCCTCGGGAGGGCTGACCGTCGATATCGGCAAGCAGCTTACGGACTATCCCCTCCGCGCGCTGCAGCCCCTCCAAGCCCATCTCAGACCCGAATTGATAGGGCTGGGCTACCTGGTCTCTACCGAGTTGTCCTTCTCCATCTGGTTTTTCTATGTGTTCCACAAGCTCCTGGCACTGGGCTTTACCATGGCGGGCTACCGCCTTTCGGGCCTCCCCTTCGAGCAGGAGCAGGGCATCGGAGCCTACCTGGTCCTAGCTGTGGTGCTGCTGTGGAAGGGCCGCACCGCTGTTGCCCACGCCTGGCGCGGCTGGTTCGAGGGCGAGAAAAGCCGTGGCGGGGCCCCCTCGCATCGCTGGGCCTTGCTGGGGGCCCTCCTAGGCTTCGCAGGGCTGCTCGTGTTCATGATCGCGGCCCGCATGCAGCTCTGGCTGGCCTTCGTCTATATGGCTATCCTGCTCATGGTCGGCTTAGTTTACGCGCGCATTAGAGCCGAGACCGGCGTCCCTCTGGTCTGGGCCTTTCCCTATGGCCAGCAAAGCAAGGTCCTCTGGTACGTTCTAGGGCAGAAGCCTGTCATCGGCCTAGGGCCGCAGTATGCCTCCGCTACCATCTTCGCCCTCATGGGCTTCATGTCGCGCGGATACTTCCCAACCGTCTCGGGCTACCAGATCGAGGGCGTCCGCCTGGGCGAGCAGTTGGGTATTAACTGGCGGCAGATCACCTATATTATGCTCCTAGCCATCGGCTTCGGGGCGGCCACAGGCATGATTTTCCATCTCCAGACCTACTACGCCGAGGGCGGCGTGGGCCTCCGTGGGGGCATTTGGGGCGCCTCCATAGCCACGCAGGACTATACCAACGTCCTGCGAGGCATCTCTTTCCCCGCCGCGCCCGACGGGCCAAGGATTGCCGCCACCGCCGGTGGAGGCGTGCTAATAGCCCTACTCTCGGTGGGGCGCG
>JAKORR010000086.1 GCA_029777735.1 Armatimonadota bacterium
CAGCATTGGCGAGGCGGCCTCGCGTGCCTGGGATCGCTTGACCCAGTCCATGGAGCCCGTGCAGCAGGCCGTTGAGTGGCTGCGCACTAATTGGCCGGGCCTCGACACGGTGCTGGAGAATACGGCGGCTATCATTACGTTTACGCTCGTGCCCGCCTTGACGCTGGCGGCCGCCCGGGCGACGTGGTCTGCGGCGCAGCAGGTTGCGGCTTGGGTGACGACGCAGGCCCAGGCGATTGTATCAATTGCGACGCAGGTTGCCAACATAGCGGTCCTGGTTGCTCGTTGGATATGGCTCGGTGCCGTCTCCGTGGCACAGGGCGCCCGTGTTGCGGCCGGCTGGGTGGCGGCGGTGGGTCCCGTCGGCTGGGCCATTGCGGCTGCCGGTGCCGCCGCCGCGGCCATCGCCCTGTACTGGGAGGACATCAAAGCCGCGGTGGACACGGTCCTCCAGTGGTCGGAGGAGAACGTCGGGCCGGTGTGGGAGAGCGTCAAGACGACTCTCCTGGAAGTCTGGCAGACCTTGGAGGCGACTGCCAAGGAAGTGTGGGACGGCATTCTCGCGTCCATTCAATCTGCCCACGATTGGGTCGATCAGAACGTCGTCCCGTTGTGGACTGCCGTCAAGGACACTGTGATCGCGACGTGGGAGACACTCAAGACAACCGCCAGCACCGTTTGGGATTCCATCCAGGGTGATGTAAAGGCCGTGCATGACTGGGTCGACGGACGGGTGGCCCAATCGTGGCAAGCCGTCGAGCAATCGGTCTCCGGTGCTTGGCAGGCCATCCAAGACAAGGCAGCCAGCGCGTGGTCGGCCGTGGAGAGTGCGGTCAAGGCAACCATCTCGTGGGCCGAAGGGAATATTGGTCCGGCGTGGCAGACGGTGGAATTGACGGTTGTCGAGGTTTGGACCAGCCTGCAGACGAGCGCCGGCACTATATGGACGGCGATCCTTGCGTCCGTACAGGCGACGCATGATTGGGTTGAGGAGCATGTATCGCCTATCTGGGATAGTGTCAAGAGTGCCATCTCGGGGGCTTGGAGTGCTCTGGAGTCCTCTGCCGGTGGCGTATGGGATGCGATCCTCGGTGCTGTCAGCAGTGCCCACAATTGGGTGAGCGAGAATGCGGCCGGTGTATGGACGGGCCTAGAAACAGCGG
>JAKORR010000871.1 GCA_029777735.1 Armatimonadota bacterium
CTGGGCCACTTGCTCCGGCAAGGGCTTGTTCAGGTTACGCGTGCAGCTCACCGCTGGCGACTCGTACGCAAGAACCGTCCCGGCATTGCGATATACTCCGTCCGCCCCTCGCACGTAGGCCTCCGCCAAGGTTGCCTCGAAAAACCGCTGCGCCTCCACTAGAATTGGCAGCAGCGGCGGCGCGTGAAGCGGCGCATGAAGAATCGCCTCATCCAGCGTCTTGGCCAAGCGCATGATCCGCACTCGTTCCTCTTGCAGCTCCCGCGATATCAATCCCCGGAAACTCGTATAGACAGGTACCAGCGCGATCCCCAACACCGCTCCCATTAGCATCAACCAAAGATCCGTAGACACCAAGGTTCCTGCCAGCGGCATCCCCGCGCGGGTCAGTATCCAGAGGACCAGCGTCGCCACGCCCACCAGACTCACCACCGCCAACAGGGCGGCTGCGATCTTCCGCGCCAGCCCGTTCAGATCCCACAGACGGTGTTTGGCGATGGCCGTGGTTATCGCAACTGCATAGATGAGGCAGGCCACCACACCCCAACGGCTGTAGGACGTGTTGCCCGTCAACAGCGGCAGGTAGATGTCCACGAAGATCACACAACTCTCGGTTGCCACACCTCCCACGAGTACGTAGATGCTCTGCACCCGCGCAATGCCATACTGGTTTCTGCACTTCTGCAGAAGCACGTAGTTGGCATAAATCAGCAGCAGCGTGAAGTACAGGGCCATAATGATCAGCGGCCACCCAAAGTGGATCACATGCCCTGTGTTATTCACCTCCACGCTCTCGACGAGGCTCGGCGACATCGCCACGATTCCTACCAACACCGCCGAGGCATACAGGAGAAGGCGGGGCTTCCAACTCCCAAACCGCAGTTGGTTTGGGAACACCCAAAAGAAGTCTATCAGCGTGCACAGCACTATCGCCGCTAGGAAGTGCGCCACCTGTAGAAGGAACTCAATTTCGGCCGGGTCCCGGCTCTTCTGGATGAGGAAGGTCACGAAGGCCCAGAGCGCGACAGCCAGCATATTGACGCCGAACAGACGATTCGATGGGCGGTCGGGAGCCCGCACGTAGGCCACCAGCCCCAACCACAGTGAGGCCAAAATAGTGGCCATCAAAGCCAGCATGTTCAGGTCCATGGACGCACCTGCACCCCGATGCTAGCTTTCCTCAGCATCGAATCTGCGCAACAGCACTACCGCATGTGTGCCCCCAAAGCTGTGCGAGTTAATCGTCGCTACGTTGATCCGCGCCCGCCTCGCTACCCCCGGCACGTAATCCAGATCGCACTCTGGGTCCGGTGTGGTCAGGTTTATGGTCGGAGGCAGAATATCTTCCTCAAAGGCCTTGCACACGGCCGCAACCTGCATTGGAACAGCCCCGCCGAAGGGCTGCCCTGTTACCGGCTTGATTGAACTTGCAGGCACATTATAGGCGTGCCGCCCCAGCGCGAGCTTCAGTCCCCGCGTGTCTGACAGATCGTATTCCTTGTTGCCGATTCCGTGGATGCAGACATAGTCCACGTCGCTTGGCCCAACTCGGCCTGACGCCAGCGCCGCCTTCAGAGCCACCGCCATCTCCTCCCCCGTAGTGCCCGAGACCAGCAGATGACGGGCCTCGCAGTACGAACTCGCCGCCAGAACCTCCGCGTAGATGTGCGCGCCCCGCTCCAGGGCATGCTCCGCTGTCTCCAGGACCATTACCCCACCACCCTCCCCAAGCACCAGACCGTCTCGGTGCAGGTCGAAGGGCTTGCAGGCGCCTGCAGGGTCGTCATTGTGGCGCGACAGAACCTTCTGCTTGCACAGCGCCTGAAACACCAGCGGCGACAGGCAGGCATCACTTGCACCCACCACCATGCACTCCGCCCCTCCGCTCCTCAGCACAAACATCGCATCCTCGATGGCTGTGATGCCCGACGCACACCCCGTGCTGTTCGACGCGCAAGGCCCCTTCAGCCCGAACTCGATCGCAATGTGGACCGTGCCCGCGTGCGTCGAGATCTCATTCAGCGTCGTTGGCGGAACGTAGCGCACTCCCCTCTCGATCGCGATCCGATACCCCTCGTCAGCTATGTTCCCATATCCCCCCGAGCTGCTGCCAAAGGCCACCCCGACGTGATAGGGATTCATCTGTGAGAGGTCCAGCCCAGAGTCCTGTATCGCCATCTTCGCCGCCGCTAGCGCGAAGTGCACAAATCTGCCCTGTTTTTTTGCCTTTTTCTCGTCTATATAATCCAAGGGATTAAAATCCCTAACCTCTCCGCCAATCTTCGACGGTAGGCCGCTAACATCAAATCTCTGGATGTATCCGATCCCCGACTTCCCCTCGCGCACAGCGCGCCAAAAGGCCTCCAGGTTCACCCCACAGCAGGCAACAACCCCCAGCCCCGTGATCACCACGCGCTGCTTCAGGGACCGAGACCCTCCTGGCCTTCCTCGGTCGTAGGTCCTCATGCTTTAGTTACCTGCCTACAGGCTCCCAGACCTGGGCTCTTCACCATCGATAGATTGCTTGCAACTGATGAGTGTCCGAGCCGCCGAACAGCGAACCTGCCACGTCGTCGTTCCAGTCCTGGACGAAGGCGTAGTCAAACCGCCAGCGGTCCGTCTCGTACCCCACGCCCAACGTTAGCTGTTCGTCGTTCAGCCCCGCGCGCAGCGCCACATTGTCTCCTGCCGTCAGCTCAGCTCCAAAGTGCCAGCCGCACAGCGATCCCCCGACTGAGCCTGCACGGCTCCTCCCCCTCTGATACTCAGCTGCCAGCAAAAGATTGTGCGTTGCGTACCCTGACACCCCTAACGCCAGCAGGTCCGTGTGGAAGGCCTGCCGCGTCATTCCTCCAAACCCTATCCCCACTCCCTTGACTGTCTCTTGATAGCGATCATATACCAGCCCAACGTACGATCGGGGCATCCACTCATAGGCCAATCCCACCCGCGCTCCGTAGTCCGATTCCGCCGCTATATGCATCACCGGCACCCCGCCCGGCGCGTCCAGCTTCATCTCGATCTCAGACGTTGGCGATATCCCCAACCCCCCTGTGAGCCGTGAGCTCAGCCGATGACCGTACTGCAGCGAGATGTCCTCCTCCGAGAGGTCCACTGCAAGAGGCCCAACACCCGGCACGGTTAGTCTGCCCGAGGTAGTGTGAAGGGAGAACAGCGTGACCTGCAGCCCGTTTTCGTGTGGTCTGATGGGCATGACCATGTGTACATGGCTGTCCACCAGATCAAGGCCGCTGTCGAACTTCGTGCGACTCAAACGCCAACTCAGGCTCTCATGCTCCTGCGTCGCCGCAAACGCAGGGTTGGCAAAGCCCAAGTCGCCCACACAGGTAAGCACCCCGCCCATCCCGAACTGCCGACCCGTGGTGGCATAGGACAAGCCGAAGGGATGCACAAGCGCATAGCTCTCCAACCCCTGCTGCCCCTGCGCCAAACACACGCCCCCCGCTGACCCACTCATGATCATCAGTAGCGCCGAAAGTATCTTCGTCTGTTGCGGCACTCAGTAGTCCTCCCGTCTGCCGCTGTCAGTTAGCTGCGTTCCTTACTCCGACCTCAAGATATTGTCAATATGCCCTAAAAGTAGAGAGTGTACAATTCCCGCAGGATAGACTTGGCCAGATGGCCTGGGCGGCCGGTAGCCGTCGCTGTCGCGCAGGAATGAGCCCGTGCAGGTGGCCGGTTTGCCGTGGAAGTGGGCCACGATTCTACCCTGGAGCCTATCTGGGCGTCGGCTGTCCTGTGATTCCTGCCCTGTGCCCTCGCGATGGCCTCTTCGCGGCCAAAGATTCATCCTGAGTGAACCGA
>JAKORR010000872.1 GCA_029777735.1 Armatimonadota bacterium
ACCCCCGGTCGGATAATCGGTGGGGGGAGCGAGCATCCGCTACGTATTTACCCGCTCCCCATGTGCGGCTGGTCTGGTCAGCCGGCGAGGAACCTCTCCCCTATTGGATCGTTGTTACAGTCGCCGTACGCGATCCGCTCTAGCACCTCCACCTCGTCGAGCGAGATGACGGTGTACTCGCGCCACTTGGCATTGCGGCGACGTTCGCGCCGTTCATCGTTGCGAAGCGCCTTCGCCCATTCAGGCCAGTTCTTCCACGAGCCGCCCAGTGCATAGGCTTGCTCGCAAGCTGTACATACCCAGAATGTCGGCGTAATGGCAGTGCCACAGATCATGCACTTCGATGATGGCTCCAACGATGCACACCCCCTCTACATACCTACAGCCCATAAATGCCCCTGTTTGGTCCACACCCCCTAGCAAAGAACCGGCTCAGTTGTAATCCCTGAGCCGGTTGCGTATCCTCTCGATGTGGTTGCGGATCGTCGAGCGCTTTACGCCTAGCCGGTCCGCAATCTCGCGTTGGCTGTAGCCCTCGTACAATAGCCGTACCACCTGCCGTTGCCGAGGGCTCAGCCCTTTCAGTCGTTCGTACAGATCAATCAATCAGCGCCTCCTCCGCCTGTACTAGCGCTTGCCAGAGCTGTCCCACCTCCCCTCCGCTTTCCCATTTGTCCACCACGTCCATCACGGCATCCACCAGCCACTCCTCGATCTGTATCACGCGTTCGTGACTCTCCGCCCGTAGCAACTGCATCGAATGTGCGATAACCAGCAGTTGCACTGCCCGTCGTAGATCTTCTCGTCTCACTTGCTTCCTCCCAACGCCCAGAGTGTGTCGCCCACGAGACATAGGTCGCTCATGCTTCCCTCCTCAGGGTTTCCTCGACTTCCGGCAAGCACTCCAGTATCACCAACCCGCCCTTCGTCAGTCCGCACTTCCTCCACCCGGCCTGCAGGAAGCAGTAACCAGGATTAGTACTTCGTACCTTGCGCGGGTTGACGTAGGTATAGAGCCGCTCGCCCGGCCAGCGGCGCCAGGCGTGCACACAGGCCTCGCGGATGAGCTCACTTGAAAGCACGTTGCCTTCATTGCGGAACACCGAGCAGCAGATACCCTGCTGGCCATCCAGGCTCCGGTGCTTCTTCCACACAAATAGTGCATCACAGACCGCCGTCATGAGGGCCATGTACTCGCCAGGACCAGCGATCTTCGTATTGCGACGCCCCGCCCGATAACGGCGGGCGCTATAGTGGCGACGGTAAAGCCCCAGAGCCCGCACGTCACCATCACGCACGGGCACCCAGTGGCCGCCCTCGCCGAAGAAGCCAAACGTCACCGCAGTTCCTCACGCGTCAGCCAGCAACTCGTCCACCCGCCGCGCCAACCTCTTGCACTCGAGCTCGAATCGCGGCGTAAGCCGTCTCCCCGGCCGGCATTGCAGGTCGCGCCATGACTCCCGCCACGCCTCAAGCTGATGCAGCAGGCTGGCCAGCTCCATCTGCTCCTCATCGTAGCGATCTTGATCCATCAAGACATCCATAATCATGCTGGCACCTCCGTGATAGTAATGCCGTAGCTAGCCTCGACTAGCCGTTTCTTCAGCCTGTAGACCTGGGTACGGACGCCCTTCACGTCCTCGATGATCCACTCGCCCTTTTCCCGATCGAAGTACACGAAGTCGGCCCGGTAGGTGCAGATGTATTGGCCCTTGAGATAGATCGGGTATTCGACCTGCAGCTTCAGATCGCTGATTGTGCCGGCGGCCTCAAGGAGACGCAGCTCCCCGTACCGCCGCGCTTCCGCC
>JAKORR010000873.1 GCA_029777735.1 Armatimonadota bacterium
AGTAACACATCAACCACAAGGCGCGCCGGTTCGGAGAGCATCAGTATCGATAAGCCACGCGACTTCGTAAAGGGTATGGTCACCTGAGTCCAGCCGTCCTGGGCCACTTCCAGGATCACCCGGGGCACAATGGAACTGCCAAACTCGAACACCTGCAGGTCGCCTGCACTGCCCCCGGTTGCCGAAGCGGGTGGGATCAGGAGACTTACGCTGTGTCCGTCGCTGGTGACCTGGTAAAGACAAGGTTGAGACAGGTCAAGAACGACTCGGCAACGGTCCGGGTGATCACCCTGGCGAACTTGAAGAACGGCCGCTCCAGGACCCCACAGCAGCACCTCACCCTCGCCGCACTTCACCTTCCAGCCGAAAGCGGCTTCGATCATTTCGGCAGGCAGCCAGGTATCGCCTGCCACATACGGGGCAACGGCCGCCTTCCTTTCACCGTCTTCACTACCCCAGTAGCGCGTAGAGCCTGGCGTAAAGCGCAGCTCACGCCCGAACCACACCACAGAGCGGGGCAACCTACACTCGGCGCCTGTCGCCTCCCGGAGACGCTCGAAGCTCAACAGAGTAGTGTTGTCGGCCGACAACACCGCGAAGGGACGGGCGTCCGAAGTCTGGCAAGGGCGTCCATTCACCACTAGACGCACGGGAACTGCTTGTATCCCAGGTGCTGTCAGGCTCAAGAGGATTGCTGCGTAAAAAGTCATAGCGATTACGTCGCGTGCCTAGTCGCGTCCCTTAGCGCGTCTCGAAGCGACTTCAGCCGCTCGCGCAGGGGCTGCCAGCGCTTCGCGAGGGCCTCCTCCTCATTGATGAGCCAGGACCCTAGGCCTACAGCTACGGCCCCAGCCCTGATGAAAACAGCGGCATTCTTGTCCGTTATGCCTCCGGTGGGCATCATGCGGAGCCACGGAAGCGGGCCGTGGATCGCGGACAGGAACTCAGGTCCGAGAACAGACGCCGGGAACATCTTTACGAGATGAGCCCCCGCGTGCCACGCGCGCATGGTCTCCGTCGGAGTCATAATACCAGGTATGGCCAGCACATCGGCCCGACGACACACATCAATCATGGCTTCGTTCAGGCCCGGGCTGGCGACGAACTCTGCCCCGGCCCGAATGGCGAGGCGAGCCATCTCGGCGTTGAGCGCGCTACCTGCTCCGAGGATGATTCCGTCGGGAAGGCGATCTCTGGCCCAACGCAGGCTCGTCAGGGCTCTGGGGGAGGTGAGGGCTATCTCGATGCAGTTCACGCCCTCTGCCGCCAAAGCCTGCAGCAGATCCAGCGACACGGGCTCATTGCTATGTCGCAAGACCGGCACAAACTTCTGCCTATAGATCGCTTCCTCAACGACCTTCATCCCGCGCGGTTTGGTCATGCACCGTCGCCCACCTTTTCCACCAGCATGCTGTTGGTCGTTCCTGGCCGCATGGGGCTGCCAGCCGTAAACACCAAGGTGTCACCAACATCTGCCAGCCCGCGCTGGCGGCACGCGATAGACACCGCAGCTATCATCGCGTCGGTACTCTGGGTAGGCTCCATCAACAACGGCGTGACACCCCAGTATAGCGAGCACCGCCTGGCTGTGGCTACCACCGGAGTCGCTGCGACAACGGGCATGGGAGCTCGGCATTTGGATACGAGCCGGGCCGTCCAGCCCGACTGAGTGAAGGCCACAATGAGTTTGGCCCGCAGCTTGGTGGCCGTCTGCGCCGCGGCGTGAGCCACGGCATCTGCCACGATCAGCCTTTCCTCAGTCTCGGCTACCTCTGGTTGGAGACGCAAAAGTCTAGCCTGGTAGGCTTCCGTCTCAGTGCCGATAGAGGTCATCATCCGAACTGCTTCGATGGGGTACTTGCCGATGGCGGTCTCGCCGGAAAGCATCACAGCGTCGGTGCCGTCCAGGATCGCATTGGCGACATCCGCTACTTCGGCCCTGGTGGGACGAGGATTCCAGCGCATGGAATCAAGCATCTGAGTGGCTGTAATCACGGGCTTGCGAAAGGCCATGCAGCGGGTGATGATGTGCTTCTGCACCAGCGGCACCTGTTCGGGACGCATCTCCACGCCCAGGTCGCCGCGCGCGATCATGATGGCATCGGACTCCTCCAGGATAGCGTCCAGGTCGTCCAAGGCCTCGGGCTTTTCAAGCTTGGCGATGATCCGGGCATCAGCTCCGGCCTGCCCTATAAGTTCTCGCAGCTCGCGCACGTCGTCAGCTGAACGCACGAAGCTCAAGGCAATATAGTCCACACCGAGGTCAAGGGCGAAGAACAGGTCCTCACGATCCCTATCGGTGATGGTAGGCATCGAGATCGTGGCGCCGGGGAGGTTGAGGCCCTTGTCCTCACGCAGCTCTCCTCCGTTCACTACGCGACAATGCACCCGCTGCCCCTCGATGTCTGTCACGCACAGCTCCAAGAGCCCGTCGTCCAGCAGGATGCGTTGGCCCTCTGCCACATCCTGGGCAAGTAAGGGGTAGTCCACCGGCACAAGGTCAGCAGAGCCCAGGCAGTCCTCGGTTGTGAGCGTCACATCGGCGCCTGAGCGCAGACAAACTGAGCCACTCAACAGTCGTCCCACGCGAATTCGAGGCCCGTGTAAATCGGCCACGATCCCCAGGAACACGCCGGCCTTCTGTTCCACACCCCTGAGCTTCTCCACTATGGCAGTATGCCACTGGCGATCACCATGGGACAGGTTCAGGCGCGCCAGGTCCATGCCCGCCTCAACCATGGCTGTCAGCACGGCCTCATCTTCGCTTGCAGGGCCTAGAGTGGTCACTATCTTCGTACGATTCCCTGTCATCGTGGCACCTAAAAACTCAATGGCATGTGATTGACCTGCCAACAAACAAGACGGTGAGCGCCCTTAGAACCGCCCAGCCAGATAGGGGCGAAGTGCGGCGTCTCACGCGGAGCAGTCCCCTATTGTGTGTGCTGGCTCCATTTCTTCCCCCACGCGAGAATAATTATATCATGCCCAGCGAGGCGAGGAGTAAGCCCCTAAGGCTCATCCCCTGACGCCGAAGCAGGGCAAGGAACGACGCGAAGCCACAAACTCGTGAACTCCGACGTCAAGCCTCGTCAGAAGATGAACCGAGGGATCTGGACTGTCCCTCTTTCCTGAACGGGTCTGTCTGCCTTGACGGGCCCTAAGGCTGCTGCTAACCTAAAGGCCTCCTTAGGAAGGTTAGGAAGGACCAGACGAAACATGGACTATAAAAGCACGCTGAACCTTCTGAAGACCGATTTTCCCATGCGCGGCAACTTGCCCCAGCGTGAGCCAGAGAGACTGCGCTGGTGGGAGGATATCGACATCTATCGGCTCTGCCGACGACACCGGGCTGGCGCACCCCTGTTCATACTTCACGATGGCCCACCCTACGCCAACGGCAGCATCCACTTGGGGCAGGCTCTCAACAAGATTCTGAAGGACATTGTCATTAGGTATAAGACGATGAGGGGATACGACTGCCCCTTCATCCCCGGGTGGGACACGCAGGGCCTGCCGACCGAGCAGAGCGTGGAGCGAGAGTCTGGGAGCGCCAGACACTCGGTCACCCCGCTGGAGTG
>JAKORR010000874.1 GCA_029777735.1 Armatimonadota bacterium
CTCAAAGTCACGCCCAGTCGCCTTAAGGGTCCCTCCAACTGCTCGTAGATGTACCTGGCAATCACTTCGCTAGTAGGGCTGGCCTCGCGAAAGGCATCCAGGTCGTTCAGGTTCTGGTGGTCAATGCCTCTTAGGACCTCGGCCAGGGCGCCTTTCAGGTCGCGGAAGTCTATCAGGAGGCCCTGGTCGTTGAGATTATCGCCGACCACCGCTATCTGCACGACGTAGTTATGGCCGTGGAGGCGCTCGCAGGGGCCATTGTAGTCGCGTAGGGCATGTGCGGCGCAGAACTCGTCCGTCACCGCAAGCTCGTACATCGCGGTCACCTTCTTTAGGTGATTCTGAGAAGCTGTTCCATTAAGGGGAGGGTCTCGCCGCGCTGCCTGCTGGCCGCATCTCAGCCGTCCAAGAGCTCCGAAGAGCTCCAAGAGCTGGGAGAGCAGGAACAAGAAGCACACCAAGTCCCGACCCCCGGGAAGTCTGGAGATAATGCCCGAAGGGAGGTCTCGCGTCAACTGCCCGTGAACCTCGGGAACTGTACACTCTCGAGGGTGTTGTATTGACTATTGACTACGGATCTGTAGATGCTATAATCCATTTCCGATTTCGCTGGGTGGCACCACTTCAAGGCGGAGCTTCACGACGAAGCCGGCTCGCAGGGTTCATGAGGGTCGGCTTCGTCGTCTATCAAACACCCTTCACTCGGAGGCAGGCGCATGATTGAGGTCAAGGGACTAACGAAATTTTATGGGCCGCATCCGGCCGTGATGGATGTAACCTTCCAGGTCTCCGAGGGCGAAGTCGTCGCCTTCCTCGGTCCGAACGGCGCTGGAAAGAGTACTACTATGAGGGTGCTCACCTGCTACCTCCCGCCCACTTACGGCGAGGTCAAGGTGAGGGGGTACGACGTCATGGAGGACTCCCTTGAGGTGCGGCGGAACATCGGCTACTTGCCGGAACGCATCGCGTTGTATCCGGAGATGCGCGTCCGTCAGTACCTCGATTATGTGGGTCGTTTGCAGGGTCTGGCTGGCCAGGCGCTGAGGTCCGGAATCGACCGCGTGATCGAGCAGTGCGGGCTCGAGGAGCGGGCGCAGGCTATCATCGGCACGCTTTCGCTGGGCTATAGGCAGCGTGTGGGACTTGCACAGGCCCTGATTCACAATCCGCCCGTGCTCATCCTGGACGAGCCTACCATTGGTCTAGACCCGAACCAGATCCGGGAGGTCCGCGAGCTCATCAAATCGCTGGCCGGACAGCACACCGTGTTGCTTAGTACCCACATCCTGCCTGAGGCTCAGATGACATGCCAGCGAGTGATCATCATCAACCGCGGGCGGATTGTGGCGGAGGACACTCCCGAGGCCTTGACGGCGCAGCTTCGCCGGGCCCAAACCACGCTGGTGCGGGTTCGCGGCGGTGACGATGCACTGGCCAAACAGATCCTGGACCTGCCGCAAGTCAACAACGTGCGGCCGGGCGACGAGCCAGAGACCTGGATAGTAGATAGTGAGTTGGGCGCGGAGTGTCAGGCAGATGTAGCAAGACTGGTGGTGGAGAAGGGACTGGATCTGTTAGAGCTGCGGCCGGTTGAGATGTCTCTCGAAGAAGTGTTCCGCGAACTGACGATGACGGAGAATATTGAGAATTCCGAGTAGGAGTTGGCTGATCGATGCGCAATGTGGCCACCATAATGCGGAGAGAGCTTTTTGCCTATTTTGTGTCGCCCATGGCTTATGTGGTCATCATCTTCTTCTTGGGTGTCATGTCGCTTCTCTTCGCTCTGTACATCGGAAGTGGGCGAGCGGAAGCGCAGATGGTGGACCTGTTTCACACGATGGTCTTCTTGCTGTTGATGGTCGCGCCCGTCATCACGATGGGGCTTATCGCTCAAGAGCGCAACTTGGGGACAATCGAGATATTGTTGTCGAAACCAGTACGGGATGCTGAGGTAGCCCTGGGCAAGTACCTGGCAGCCGTCGTTCTGTTGCTGATTATCCTTGCGCTATCCTTTATATATCCCCTAATCATGGAGAAGTACGGAAGTCCGGACTGGGGCGAGATACTAGTGGGGTACCTGGGTGTCTTTCTCGCAGGCGCCGCCTTCATCGCCGTGGGGCTGTTCGCTAGTTCCTTGATGTCGAACCAGATCGCGGCGGCGGTACTGGCCATCTTGATCCTGCTGTTCTTCTGGCTCGTCGGATGGATCTCCTACTCGGTGAGCCAGCAGCTAGGGGACATCGTCAGACATCTTTCGGTGTTCGAGAACATCCAGGACCTCGAGCGGGGCATTTTCGACACAAAGCCTCTAATATTCTTCCTATCCATTTGTTATTACTTCATATTTCTGACTGTGCGCTCGTTGGAGCAGCGGCGCGCGTGACAGACGGGTAAGGGCCTCCTGGTTGAGACTATTTCCCTGAAGCAATGAGGAGCGGATTGCCATGCGGCCAGAGAAGGAGGAAGCCAGGCAACCGGCCACGGAGAGGGACCCTCGGCTTCGCAAGGCTGAGCCCCTGCCGACGTCGGTTCTCGCTGGCATTATTGCGGGACTAGCAGGCCTCGTGCTGATCGTGGTCGGTCTGTTGTGGTGGGCCATCAGTAAGAAACTGGTAGGTGCGCCTCTCGTCGTGTTGATTCTGGGTGTCGTGGGCACCGGTGTGTACATTTACACCAATCGAGATCGTCTTCGTATCTTTTGGGGACAGCGCGGCTCACGTGAGAGTACGAATGCGACGATTTTCGCGCTGCTCGTGTTGGGCATCGTGGTGTTGGTCAACATCATTGGCGCTCGACACCACTATCGATACGACTTCACCCAGAACAAGCAGTACTCACTGAGCGAACAGACCCTGAAGATACTCCGTAGTTTGGACAAGCCTGTGCAGATTACAGCTTTCCTTTCGCCGGACTACTACGGTACCTACGAAATCCGGTCGCGGCTGCGCGAATACGATATAGCTTCTCCGAAGACCATCGTGACGATCTACGATCCGAAGACTAACTTGGATAAGGTCAAGGAGTTTGAGGTTCGATACGATGGAACCATTATCATCCAGTGCGGCGACAAGAAAGAGGAAGTGACGGGGGGCAGCGAAGAGCAGTTGACCTCGGCCATCCTGGCCGTGACCAAGGGCGAGAAGACCAAGGTCTACTTCCTCTCAGGGCATGGTGAAAGGCGTCTTGACACCATGGCGGAAGACAGCATCGCGGACATCAAGGAGAACCTGCAGAACCAGCAGTATGATGTGAAGGAGCTAGTGCTGCTGCAGCAGAAGGAGCCTCAGGTGCCGGCGGACTGCTCGGCGCTGTGTATCATTGGCCCGATGCAGCCTCTGGCGGCCAAGGAGATAGCTGCGATCAACAAGTACTTGGATCAGGGTGGGGAGCTTTTTGTGGCCCTCGAGGTGCCGCCCGCGCCCGACCTGCACGAGATTCTAGGCCGCTTCGGCATAAAGGTGCTCAACGGTGTGGTACTCGACCCTGTGTCGAACCTCTGGGGCAACATGGGCGTGCCGATGGTGGTGAACCCTGAGCCACACGATATCACAGCGGGTCAGCAATCTTTCTTTTTCCCAGGCGCCCGCGCCTTCGAGTTGGAGTCAGAGGAACCCACCGAACCGATGTACCCAGGCAGCCCACCACCCCAGCCCAGGAAGAAAGGTATCGAGCTACTGATGTCCTCTGAGTCAGCGTGGCTTGACACCAATTTCAAGCCGGGAGTCCAGCCCAAGAAGGATCCTGGCGAGAAATCCGGGCCGCTGTGCCTTGCTGTAGCCGTGGACCAGAAGAAGTCCGAGCCGCAGATGCCTCCGGGCATGGAGCCACCGGTTGAGGAACAACAAGGGAAGGGCCCGCGCATCGTGGTAGTCGGAGACTCTGATTTTCTCACCCAGGCAGTGCGTGACATTTCGCCTGTCGGAATCGTGTTCGCACTCAAGTCCATCGCTTGGCTGACGAAGGACGAGAAGTTGGTGTCCATTCCGCCTAAGGAACCGACCGACAGGCGCTTGGTGCTCAGTGGCGCCCAGCTCAAGCTCGTGATCATCCTGGTCTTTCTGTTGCCGGTGCTCGTCCTGGTGGCAGGCGTCACCGTCTGGGTAATGCGCCGAGGAGGTTAGGAATGTGCGCTATCGGTACACCCTTGGGGCTGCTTTGCTGTTTGCCGCCTTACTAGTATGGGTGCTAGCGAAGGAGCGAGGGCGTGTCCCGGAGAAGGGCGAAGTCTTTGGCTTGGACGTCGCGCAAGTAACGCGGCTGGAGGTCGTTCCCAAGGAGGGCATGCCGCTGACAGTTGAGAAGCGCGGCGACCAGTGGTGGATTACGGCTCCCTTCCAGGGCTGGGCGTCGAAGGATGAGGTTGAGCGAGTCCTTCGTACCCTCTGCGAGCTCAAGCCCGACAGGAGACCCGACGAGGACCCCAGCAAGCCCGAATATGGTCTTGCGCAGCCGGTTCTTACAGCAAGGATGTGGTGCGGTGGGAAGAAGTTTGAGATCGCGCTGGGCGACGAAACACCCGTTGGAAGCCAGCGCTTTGCCAGGATCGAGGGGCGCAAGGGCCTCTTCCTTGTATCGTCCTTTCTCAAGACTGACCTGGAGAAGAAGCCCGAGGACCTGCGAGACAAGAAGTTGGCTCACTACGACAAGGACAAAGTCTCATCGCTCGCGCTACAAAACGCCAATGGCACCTTCGAGATAGTCGCCAGGCAGGAAGGCGGCGGAAAGGAATGGTACCTGTCTCAACCTATGGCCACGAGGGCCGACCGTTGGGCTGTGGACAACCTCGTCAACAGGCCAGGTGAGGTCGAAGCCAAGGCCTTTGAGCCGATGCCCAAGAACCTAGCGGAAGTAGGCTTGGACAAGCCAGTGGCGAAGCTGGTTCTGAGGATCGAGGGCGACAAGCCCGTGACCCTGATGATCGGCAAGACTGTTGAGAAGTCGGTGGAGTCCTCCACCGGCGCTGGAGCCGAGCCTCAACAGCTTGTCTACGCGATGTTGGAAGGTCGGCCGGAGTTGCTCCTAGTCGAGGCGTCCTTCGCCAGCGACCTGAGCAAGGATCTAATGGGCCTGCGCGACAAGCACATCGTGGTCCTCAAGCGCGATGACATAGTTGGCATCAAGGTGCAGCGCAAGCAGGGCTTGAGCTTCACGGTGACCAAGCGGGCAGGCCAGTGGTTCCTGGACTCGCCGCAGCCGGGCAAGGCCAAGCAGACGAAAGTGGACGACCTGCTGTGGGACCTCGAGGACCTGCAGACCTCGGAATTCATCGAGAAGCCCGCAGACCTGAAGCAGTATGGACTCGCCATACCCCAGATGGTCATCGCGGTCACCACAAAGGACAACAAGACGATCAAGATCATGATCGGGGACAAGGCGTCAGAGGACCGCTATTACTGCAAGACCAGCGAGTCCGACACGGTATACGTAATCAGCGATGTGCTTCTGGGGGCCTTGCCAAGCAAGATCGACGATATCAAGTCGACTGAGTGACGTCTTGGCGAGGCCAGGTGGGGTTGGGCGCTGTGGCGAAGGGCTGTAAATTTATGCCGGAAGACGCTGCGGCTAAGAAAGCCTGCGGGCCTGTCCTGGCGGGAGTGGCTGTGGCGTTGGTGCCACTGGGCTGCCCCAAGAACGATGCCGACGGGGAGTACTTGTTAGGGCTGCTTTGCCGGGCGGGTGCACGAGTGGTGGCGGATCCGGCCGAGGCTGACGCCATCCTCGTGAACACCTGCGCCTTCATCCAGCCCGCGGTCGAGGAAGCCATCGACACGCTTTTAGAACTGGCTGAGGTAGCGGCTGAGAGCGGCGGGGCGCTGATCTGCACTGGCTGCCTGCCCGCTCGCTACGGGCACGAGCTGCTGGCAGAGTTGCCCGAGGTAAGGGCCTTCGTGGGCCCCGGGGCGCTGGAGCACGTTGTGGAGGCGGTGGACCAAGCCCTACATGGTGAGCGCCTTTTCCTGGCGCCCAGGCTGACCTTCATTGGCAGCGCCGAGATTCCCCGCTGTCGCATTGAGCCTCCCTGGCGCGCCACGGTGAAGATCTCCGACGGCTGTTGTCACGCTTGCAGCTTCTGCACAATCCCCTCGATTCGCGGCCGCTATCGCAGTCGCACACCGGACGACATCGCAGAGGAGGTGCGGCGGCTGGTGAGGACTGGCGTGGTCGAAGTGAACCTAGTGGCCCAGGACACAGCAGCCTACGGGGATGACTTGGGCGAAGGGGAAGGGCTGGCGCGGTTGCTGGAACAGCTCGCGCCGATCCTGGGTGCTGATCGATGGCTGCGAGTTCAGTATCTTCATCCTGAGCGGCTGTCACCAGCGGCGACAGAAGCGATTCTAAACCTGGATCCAGTGGTACCCTATTTCGACTTACCTCTACAGCACGCGGCGCCGTCCGTGTTGCGGTTGATGGGGCGACAGGCCAGGCCGGAGGCGGCCCTGGACCTTGTGGCGGCTATACGTAGCCGCTGTCCGGAGGCAGCCGTGCGGGCAACCTTCATTGTGGGCTTCCCCGGCGAGACGGAGGACGATTTCAGAGCCCTGCTGGACTTTGTCGAGACTCTGTGTCCCGACCACACCGCCGCCTTCATCTACTGCCCGGAGGAGGGCACACGCGCAGCTGGGCTCCCCCAGACTGTCCCCCAGCCCGTCGCCAGGGAGAGGCATCAGGAACTGCTGGAGGTGGCTCGCTGCTGTGCCCAAGCTAGGTCGGAGGAGCTTGTCGGGAAGACGCTGCGCGTGCTGGTTGAGGGGACGGACGAGGAGACCGGAGGGGATTATGTAGGACGAACCTTCCGTGATGCCCCCGGTGTAGACGGCCACTTCTACCTGGAGTCGATGGGCGGGCCACTACAGCCCGGGAGCTTCACTGAAGCGCTGGTCAAGAGCTGTGAGGCGAACGACCTGCGTGGGCGCATGGTCTGACTGTTCGGTGGCGTCCAGCTACCCAGCAGCTTGGGGCTTCGGCAGATTCCTGGCCATCCCGGCAATAACTGCTGCCACTGGCAGCAGCGGGATCAAAACCGCTAGCCGGTGGGAGGGCTTGCGCTAATGCTGGTGATGAGCAGTACCGAGAACTGTAAGAGGCTCCCCAGTGGGGGCCAGCGTACCTGATCGAGCAGGTCGAGAGCGGCGGGCAGGCCAATCGACTAGCGGCAGGTCATACAACAGGGCCGCAGTGTAGACATGTAGACAGCGTGAAAGGCCTCGCTGACGCTGGTGTCCACCAGGGGCGCGTGAGCAGCAAGTGGCCGAGAGCAACACAAAGGCCAATGGACTGGTCCAGCGTCTGGGCCCAGAGCAAGCAGGAAGAGGCTCTGGCGATTGTTGGCTGGGGAAAAAGCTTCGCCTTCTGGCGGGAAGGGCGTTGTTGGGTGACTCCGCGGGTGCGTCAAGACTTGTTTGTCTTGAAGGGACTTGGGAGCTTTGTGCTCTCCTGGCCCGACCTGCGTTGCTTCTGCTATACTTGCCGCAGGAGGGAGTGCCCTTGTCGCTCTTCGGAGCTGGTCGTGGCAGGACCGAAGTTTTGCTTAGGCGTGCACAGGCTCTGATGCGCAGGCGGCAGTGGAAACGGGCCTTGAGCGCGCTGGAGGCCCTGCTGGCGGAGAGCCCAGACCGTGCGGAAGTGCGTGTGGACTACGGTGCTGTACTCTATCACCTGGGACGCTATAGTGAGGCACTGGCCGAGCTGGAAAGGGCGGTGGCTGCGGACGAGAGTCTAGCGCAGGGATGGTTGAACCTGGCAGCGGTCGCCAACCAACTTGGATTAATAAACCGTGCGCGGGAAGCTCTGGAGCGTGTCGCGAAGACGGCCCCCAACATGCGTGGTCTGCACTATAACCTAGCTATCCTGCGGCTTAAAGAGGGCAAGCTGACGGAGGCACTGGCGGAGCTTGAGACTGAGCTGTCACTGTACCCTGGAAACGCGGCGGCGCGCTCTCTATCGGTGGCCCTCGAGAGGGCCCTATTGCGGCCGTAACTAAGAGGAGGGGAGCTCTCATGGCTCGAACGCCCAGTGACGCCCCAGAGCGGCATCGCCGCCAGGATGGCGAAGTCACCAACGCTGACCTTGCCTTGCTTTGCCGGCAGTTTGGCAGCCTTATGCACGCCAACGTGAACATCCTCGACATTTTTCGGGCCCTGCGCGAGCAGACCGACAATCCCTACCTGCGTGAGATCATCGACTCGGTTCGGGAGGACGTGGAGATGGGCCGCAGCCTCGCCACGGCCTTCAGCCGCTATCCGAAGGTC
>JAKORR010000875.1 GCA_029777735.1 Armatimonadota bacterium
CAAGCGGGAGCGACGACTCCTTCTATGTCAAGGTGGGGAGCGGTGCGGCGCAGGTGTGGAACCTGCCGAAGGTGTACGGTTCCTACCGGGAGGCGACGGCGCCGGGAACCTACAGCTTGGGGAGGGGGATGCAGACGGTGACGGTGTATCTGCGGGAATCGGGGGCGCGGCTGGATAAGCTGGAGCTACGGTTGAGGGCCTCCACGGCCGCTGCCAACCCATCCGCTGTGGGCGAGGGAGGACCTCCGCTCGGACCGGAGCCGTCTTTGCCGGCAGAGGTGACACCGGCCGAGGGCGAACCCATGGGCCATGATCTTGGCATCACGGAGACGCTGCGACTGGAGACTGCACCACTACAGCAGCGACTCTACCTCCCCTTCTTCCTGCGCGGGCACGCCGCACAGGCGAATCCAGGGTAGGCAATGCGGGGAAGGCGTCTCTGCCTCGTTGATGGCCGCACGGCGCCGCAGTAGGATACCGTTGCTGAGGACAGGCGAACTGTTGTTTTCGCTTGTTGGGTGAACGGGCATTAGCGGTACCAATGTGGCTGCAGCCGTCGTTGTGCCAGGTCATGCTGTGGCTGGCGGTGTTGAGTGTGATGGTGGCCCTGGTGCTGCGAGACTACACCTCTGATCTAGTGACGAGGATCAACGGTAGCCGCGACATCGCTATGGTGCAGTCACTTGCCCGGGGAGCCGGCTATGGTCTGATCAGCCGGGCGGGCACGCCGGCGTGGTGGCTACCAGCGACATCCGCGTTCACTCCCTTGCGCACGTCGGGAAACAGCTGCGTACATGCTCGTAGCCTTGCTACAAAAGCGTCGAACATCGGTCACCTGCCTAACCCGGACGAGCCGGAACCAAGCAGGGGGATGTTGGATGTCGACGCCCCTTGAGCTACGGTACGCACCACAACCGTCTTGCGGTGAGGTGACTTCATGACGACACAACTGCTGACCGAGAGGTATGCTGAAGACCTGGATGGTACGCTGGGCTGCTATGATCGGATTGTGATCACCGGCAGCCTGGCTGAGTTGTGTTACGCCAAAGGGGCAACGCGCTATCTGTATGAGCAGGAGATTCGCATTTTCGACTACCCGCACTGGGCCGAATCCTTGCGCGATGTGCTGCGCAACAATGCTGAGCAGG
>JAKORR010000876.1 GCA_029777735.1 Armatimonadota bacterium
CTGCTAACCCTTGCACCGCCAGGAGTCGTGTGGTATACTGATCCTGGCCGAAGCCAGAAACCAAGCCGTTCCGCAAGCTACAGCGTTGTTGGGATAGGGGTAGCCGTGGCCCTCACACTGCACAATGTCTTGACCCGTCGCAAAGAGACGTTCGTCCCGCTGCACCCGCCGTTTGTCGGCATCTACGTCTGCGGGCCGACGGTGTACGACCTGCCGCACCTGGGGCACGCCAAGACCTACGTGGCGTTCGACGCGATCGTGCGCTACCTGCGCCACCGGGGCTATAGCGTCCTCTACGTGCAGAACATCACCGACGTGGGGCACCTCACCGACGAGCAGGCGGGAGAGGGCGAGGACAAGATCGTAGCGCGGGCGCGCCTGCGCCAGGTTCACCCGATGGTGCTGGCCGAAACCTATACCCGCGAGTTCTTCCGGGCGATGGACGCGCTGAATGTGACCCGGCCGGACATCTCGCCGCGGGCTACCGGGCACATCCCGGAGATCATCAGCCTGGTACAGACGCTCATCGAGAAGGGCCACGCCTACGAGGCCAACGGCTCGGTCTATTTCGACGTGACCACCTTTCCCGAGTATGGAAAGCTCTCCCACCGGGAAGTAACAGAAGCGAGCGATGAGAGCCGGGTGGAGCGCGAGGAGAAGCGGCACCCGGCCGATTTTGCCCTGTGGAAGCGGGCGGACCCGGAGCACATCTTGCAGTGGCCCAGCCCGTGGGGCATGGGCTTCCCGGGATGGCACGTCGAGTGCTCGGCGATGGCGAACAAGTACATCGGCGCCACCCTGGATATCCATGGGGGAGGCGTGGAGAATATCTTCCCACACAATGAGGACGAGATTGCCCAGTCGGAAGCTGCCAATGGCGAGCCGTACGTGCGCTACTGGCTGCTCACCGGCAGCCTGAAGATCGGCGGTCAGAAGATGAGTAAGTCGCTGGGCAACTTCGTCACCATCGACCAGGCTTTGGTGAATCACTCCGCCGAGGCGCTGCGTTTCTACCTGCTGCAGGCGCACTACGCCAGCCCCATCGACTTCGCCTGGGACGCGGAGCGGCAGGTGTCGCCCAGC
>JAKORR010000877.1 GCA_029777735.1 Armatimonadota bacterium
CCTAGATGCGCTGAAAGAGCTGTTGCGGGGAAAATGGTAAGCCCTGGGCGCAAGAGGGCGGCGGTGAGGCACTTGCAGGCAGAGGGAGGTGGAGGGCGAACGCTGTGTGGGCTCCGGTCGGGCTACGCCCTCCCTCAGCCCACACAGCACCAGGCAGGCCGTAACCCTCTCACTCTGACTGGTCTAGAAAACGGGGGCAGGTCGCGAGGAATCTCCTGTGGTAGATATAGGAAAAGGGAGATACCGCGCCATCGTGCCATGTTAGTAGACGCAGCAAGCATAGCAGCACAGACTAGGAGGGTCAAAGATCGGCTTGGGGGTGGGGGTGATAGAGAGGATATAGAGGAAAGGGCAGGGAGGGTGATGGCAGAGGTGCCTGCGGCCAGAGCCAGCAATCCCAGGGCGAGGCATAGAAGCAAGAAGCGTGCTCATCGTAGATTCCCCCTCTTCTGGCGCACTTTTCGCCATCGTGGCGCATGGACTTACCGGAGCACCAGAGGCGGTTGCTCTGGCTACCGCAACCTGTCGGGGCGGGCTACAATGCACGCGAGCATCGGCCGCCATGTACCCCGTGGTAGCCGGGATGCCCGCAGGGAACAGTGGCGCTGCGCAGCAAGGGTGGGCCGACGCTGTCGGGGTGGAGGAGAGGAGAGACTGGACGCGTACACCGCCATTCGTACAGGGACGGACACATCATGCCAAAGCCTCGATACAAAGTGTTGCCGCATCCGTCAGTCGCCGAGATCGAGGCGGGCCTGAAACGATGGACGCGCCGCAAGCCCCGGTGTCTGATCGTCGAGAGGGTGGGACGATCGGTGAGTGGCCGTCCCATCCTTGCCGCCTGGGTGACCGATCAGTCGCTCCCCGATGACGACAAGCAGCACGTACTTTTGACCACGACCCACGCCGGGTGCGAACTGAACTCCTGCACCGGCGTGTTGCACCTGCTGCGGTGGCTCATTAGCAACGACCCCGATGCGACCCGGCTGCGTAGCCGCTACGTGGTGGGCGTGTTGCCGTGCTGTGACCCGGATGGCTACGAGGAGATCAATCTTGACGACCCGCCGGGTGGCTACTATAAGCGTGCCGGTCCTTATCTCGCTTGGACGCCCGATGGCCCGGCCAACCCCGAGGAAAACCCTGAGGCCGTAGCGCTGTATGAGGTAATGGAGCGCTTTCGGCCTGAGGCCCACGTGGATGTGCACGGCCTGTGGTATCAGGACGCGACAATGTGGGAAAGCACAGGTATCTCGTGGAGCACGGCGCTGGCACGGTCCTACGAGCACAGGATTCCGCGGCTGATGGACGAGTTCGCTGAGCGTGCTGGGTTTCTGATTACGCGTGGCGATCAAGACGCGGGGCAGGTGCTTGCTTCGTCAACGGTGCCGGGTGCCGCGCACCACTACTATATCCGGCGCGACGCCTTCAACGTCGTTTGCTTCTCGTATCACCGTTACCATTCTTTGGCCTTCACCTTGGAGGCGGGTTTCGACGAAAGCATTGTGTTGCGTCTGCGGGGCCTACTCGAAGCGGGGCTGCGTCGGTGGCGGTATCAGTGGTACCGGGGGCTGCCGGTGGACCACGTAGCTGCGTGGCTGTCGATGCAGGTGGCCGCTTGGGGCACGACAGCCGCTCAGCGACGCGCCAGCCGAGTTGAGTTGTGGCAGAATCTCGAATCTTGCCTTTGTGGCGGCGCCTATCCCGAGCCACGCGGCAGCATGGCGGCTGTGGTGGCCTTCGGCCTAACGGCCCGTGAGCGCTACCTTGCTGACTTGCGGCTAGAGAGCGTGATAGCGCGTCTGGCGGAAGAGCCGCGCTTTGACGGACGGGCCCTTGCCGATTGGGCCGCGCAC
Source organism: Armatimonadota bacterium (assembly GCA_029777735.1). GTDB lineage: Bacteria > Armatimonadota > Zipacnadia > Zipacnadales > FEN-943 > JAKORR01. Next base: position 1,854 of record JAKORR010000877.1, read on the forward strand.
ACGCCCGCCACGCGTATCGACGTATCGACGCCCTTGGGGCCGCACGCTTCGGCCGAAGAGCACGAGCGCCTGGCGGGATCGTCGGCTCGAGACCACCTGCCGCACCAGGGCTTGGCTCTGCGCCTGCTGATCCCCTACCGCAACTGCAACCTCACACACCTGCGGCTCGACGGTCATCCCCTTAGCCCGAGCAGCAACGAGGGCTACCGTATCACGAAGGGACCAGGCTGCGTGGTGCAGGTGAACATACCGCCAGGCAAGGTTAGGGACTTCCACATAGTGACCTGCGCCTATGATCCCGGCGTGCACCGAGAAAGCGGCTTCGAGCCGCAGGACTGGAATCAATAGCCCCCTGGACCCACGCCAGGGCCCACGATCTCAGCCGCAGCGGGAGACCTTCCGACACCTTGGGGCTACTTGTTCGCCCAGGGCAAGTTGTTGTCGAAGGTGGTCTTGTCAGGTGCGTACATTGTGTCCGACGAGAGCCACTTCACATGGCCATCGGCGTAGGCCACGTTGGCCCCGTCGTTGTGGATCCG
>JAKORR010000878.1 GCA_029777735.1 Armatimonadota bacterium
CCTATGACCCGCGCGACGACCGGCCCGAGCTGCAGGACCTTCCCGCTCGCGCTCTAGCGACCCTGCGCTCGCATCTGACGGCTGCTGGTGGCGTGGTAGACGAGCGCCCTTTGCCCTGCGATGCCGAGCCCCGGACCGACCTGGAGTACCTGCGTCGCTATCTGTTTGTGCCCGACGTACCCGAGAGCTCGGCCCGTGACGGCTCCGTGGTGTTCATGCACGCCCCGGGGCCGTGGGCCGAGGTGCGCTTAGTCGCCCGAGAAATCAAAAGACTGCTGCACCAAGGACGGCTAAGTGGCAAGGCGTGCCCACAGGACGTGGCGATCATCGTCCGCAACCTCGACCCTTACCAACAGGCGCTGCGAGAAGTCTTCGCCGAGTATGAGATCAGCCTATTCGTCTCGCGGGGCGAACCGGTAGCCAGGCGTCCCTCCGTGCGTCTTGTGCTGGATCTGTTGTCCCTTGTTGTCCGTGACTTCCCGCGCTCGCTCACGATAGCCCTGTGGGACAGTGGTTACGTCCAGCTCAGCCGGCTGGTAGGTGATGAGGAGGTTCCGGCGACGGCAGCCGAGGCCGATAACATCTCACGGAGGGCGGGTATCGCCGGTGGGCGCGAGGCCTGGCTGTCCTCGCTTGACCGCCTTGAGACCCGGCTTGAGCACACCCTCGCGCGTCGGCAGGCGGCGGCTGAAAAAGCATCTGAGGAATACGATGACGAGAGCTTCGAGACCATTGAGGAGCTGAGTCACGCTCTCGAGGTGGTATCACGCGTCCGAGCTACCTTCGATGCCCTGGCCAGCTTACTCGATCCCCTCTCGCGTTCGGCCGACACCGCGACACTGGTTGAGGTTCTCTTCGGCGTCCTCGAAGTACTGGGCGTTGATGACGCGATAGCACGGCGCGGGGCCAAAGAGCAAACAGCCGCCGACCTGCGGGCCTGGAACGCTTTCATCGAGGCCTTGCACGGTCTGGCCGACGCAGATCGTCTCGCCGGTGGGCAAGTGGTAAGTCCGACCGATTTCCTGGCACAGTTGGCCGAGACCGCCGAGGCCCTGCGCATTCACTCCGAGGGCCGAGGCGAGGGGCGAGTGGTGGCGCTGGACGTCCATGACGCCCTGCAGACGGCCTTCGACTACGTGTTCCTGCTCGGCCTCACGGAGGGATGCTTCCCGCAGCGCGGCCGGCTCGACCCATTGATACCGGACGATCAGCGGCGCGAAATCGCCCAACGTGGCATCGGCCTCAGGCCCAGGCTAGAGGCCCACGACGAGGAAGCGTATCTTTTCCACCTGGCACTCAGCGTCGCCCGCCGGCGTCTCTACCTGTGCTATCCCGACACGGATGCAGCCGGTGAGCCGTTGCTGCGCAGCTTCTACCTAGACGAGGCCGAGCGTCTCCTGCCCGGCAGAGGAGAAAAGGAGCTGCGTCTGCGCGACGTGGTGCCTCCGCTGAGCGAGGCAGCCGGTCTCCGAGAGCTCCTCGAACGCTTCTTGCACGTCTCCTACGAAGATCGTGAGGCGCCCGATGCGAGCTACGCGGCAGAGGCGCGCAAGGCCCTGATGAAATCGAGTGCGGGTACGGACGGCGCGCCCTGGGCGGCTTTGGCGCTGGCTGACCTGGGCGCCCGCGTCGAGCGCCTGCGCGATGGACGACTGGCGGACCTCTCCACAGGCGGGTCGGGGCCCGCTACTGTCGGCCCCTACGACGGCGTGCTGCTGGACCCGGCCGTAGGCGCGATCTTGGCCGACCGTTTCGGGCCTAGGCACCTCTTCAGCGCCGGGCAGTTGTCCGGGTACGCTACCTGCCCCATGGACTTCTTCTTTGAGCGCGTCCTGAATCTTGAGGAACTCATGGAGCCGGGTGACGACGTCACGGCTTTGGAGGTCGGGCAGCTGACGCACCGGGTTCTCGCCGAATTCTACCGACGTCGCCCAGAACGTGATGGCGGTCGGCGCCATGTGGCACTCGACGCAGACGATGAGCAGGCGCGGGCCGAGGCACTGGCTCTGTTGCAGGCCACGGCCACGGAGGTGTTCGACGACTTCCAGCGTCGGGGGCTCACTGCCAACGAGACAGTATGGAGGATCACAAGGCGCCTGCTGATGCGCCGCCTCGAGAACTGGCTCGCGGTGGAGGCTGAAGTGCCTGCTAAGCTCAAACTTGACCCCGTACTGCTCGTCCCCAAGTTCTTCGAGCAGTTGTATGGGCTGCAGGGCACGCCGCCACTGGTGCTCCAGTTTGATGAAACGGAGCCTGTGGCTGTCTGTGGTCGCATCGATCGCCTAGACGAAGTAGGCGACGACTGCTTCGTCGTTTACGACTACAAAGGCAAGTCTGCACCGTCGACAAGCGACATACGGCGCGGCGAGGACTATCAGCTTGTGCTCTACGCCCTGGCCAGCGAGCGCCTGCTATACGCGGGGGCCCGACGCTGTGTCGCTTGGACCTACGTCCGAGTCGGCTATCCCGTGGATCGATCCCTGTCGGCAAACGTGAGCGGACTGAAGGATCTCTACGAGCTCGTGGAAGAGAGCATCAAGTTGCTCGGAGGTCACATTGTGAACCTGCGCGCCGGGTGGTTCGCCTGGGGCCGTAGGTGCGTGGCGGAGTACTGCGCCTTCGCCCCGATTTGCCGCTACGACCCCCAGCGGCGACTACGCCGTGGTCTGTACGCGGCCAGGGAGGAAAAGGGTAATGAGTGATGCCTCCCTGCCTCGGAGACCCAGCCCCGCCGACCAAGCCGAGCGCGACGCGGCCGCGAGCCACATCGACAGCCACGTCATTCTCGAAGCAGGCGCGGGTTCGGGAAAAACCACGTCGCTGATCGCCCGCTATATGCACATCGTAGACCACGACCCCGGGGCTCAGCGCGACGGCGCAGCCTTCCTGGACCGTATCGCCGCGATCACCTTCACCAACAAGGCAGCCCGCGAGATGAAGCAGCGGCTGCGCGCCGAGTTTGTACGGCGCATGAAAAGCGCCGCCGACGTCCACGGGCGCAGGAACTGGCGCGAGCGCTTGCGACGTCTGGAAACCGCGCCCATCCAGACCATCCACGCCCTGTGCACAAGTTTGCTCAAGCAGTTCCCCTTCGCCGCAGGCGTCGATCCTGAGTTCCAAGTGATCGACGAACTGCAAACAACGACGTTGCTTCCGCAGGCAGTGCGCGACAGCTTACTGGCGGGCCTGGAGGAAGATCGGCTCTCGGCGGGTCTGGTAATAGGCTACTATGAGAGCGTGGGCTCGGCCGCTGGCGCTCTGGAAGCGCTCATCTGCAAGCGAGAAAAGTATCGGCGCTACTTGGACAATCCGCCCACTCCCGGGCAGTTGCTGGAATACTGGGAACAAGAAGAGAAGCAGTGGCTGGAGGAGGCGGTGAAGGGGTTGTTGGCCGACCCGGCCTGGACGGCGTGTCTCGCCGACCTCAGGGCTTTCGCCGACACGGCATTGGACTACCCGGAGGACAAGCTCTCGCCTCGCGTGGTGGAGATGCTGCACCTGGCCCAGGATCTGCCTGGGCCGGACGCCGAGGTCTTGACGGAGTGGCTGAGTACACTACAGCAGAGCGCCAAGGTGGGTAACGCAGGAGCCAAGTCCGCCTGGGAGGCCCACGGGAGCCCCACGGCTGTGCGCCAGAGACTGAAGGACCTAGTCGCCGTCGCGGAGAGCCATCTGGGGCTTGTGACCACTGCTGTGCCTCCCTTGCCCGAAACAGCTGAGATCGCTGCGGCTATCTGGGAGGAGGCTCGCTGCGCGCTGGAGGCCTGGCGAGAGCTCAAAGATACTCAGAACGTACTGGACTACGACGATCTGCAGATAAAGGTGCGGGATCTTCTGCGCGGCGACCGCCAAGTGCGCGCACAGCTACAGCGTCGCTTTAGACATATTCTGGTCGATGAGTTTCAGGATACCAACGAACTGCAGAGCGAGATCGTCTGGCTTCTCGCCGGGGTGGAGAAATTGGGCAATGAGGCTGCGCGTGTCTTTGTTGTGGGCGACGCCAAGCAGTCCATCTATCGCTTCCGCGACGCGGATGTGGTAGTCTACAACACCACGCGGACGGCCTTCGAGGGCAAGGCCCACCACGAAGCGCGTCGCCTGGGCGTTAGCTTCCGACCCAACTCCGCGCTGATGGAGTTCTTCAACCGCGTCTTCTCTTGCCCACAGGTCATGGGCACGGACGAAAAGCCCCCCTACGAGGCGCGGTACGAGCCTATGCAGGCCACGCGTGACGCCGTGCCTGTGGTCCCCGCCGTGATGGGAGTGTTGGTTGCACACGATGATTCCGAAGCGTTCTACCGGCGTATCGCCGAGGCCC
>JAKORR010000879.1 GCA_029777735.1 Armatimonadota bacterium
GAACGCGGCTGGGCGCGATATGTTCTCAGAACGCGTGATCTTTGCGGTGCGAGACGTGACGGGGCGGGTGGTTGGCTTTGGCGGGCGTGCCCTGCATGAGGACGAGCCCGCTAAGTACATCAACTCGCCCGACACACCGGTGTTCAGGAAGGGTGAAACGTTGTACGCCCTGCATCTGGCGCGGGCAGCTGCGGCGGAGGCGGGGCGTCTAGTCATTGTCGAAGGCTATACCGATGTGATTGCTGCTCACAAAGCGGGCATGGAGTACGTGGTGGCCTGTCTGGGCACAGCCCTCACGGCTGATCACCTGCGGCTGGCGTCGCGATACACCGATGAGATCGTGCTGGCCTACGATGCAGACACCGCTGGGCTGAAGGCTGCCTTGCGGGATGTGGGCATGTTTGAGGCGTGCGCGGCGGAGGTAAAAATAGCATTGCTTCCCGAGGGACATGACCCGGATACGCTGGTGCGCGCCGGGGGTGCGAAGGCCTTCGAGGAGGTGCTTGATGGTGCCTGTTCCGCGGTCGAGTTTCGGCTGCAGCAAGTGCTGGGCGAACTGGATGGGGCTGAGCCTACACCGGCCTTGATGGCTGCTGCGGCTCAGATTCTGTCCGAGGTTCCGGACAGTGCCCGACGGGCAGAGTTCCTGGACCGAGTGGCGGACTGGTTTGGGCGAGGCGACGCCGGGCGGACGAGCATGGTACGCCGCGCCCTGCTGACGGAGGTAGGCCGGAGGGTGAGGAAGACGCCGCGCCCCGGTGGGACTGAAGCCGCCCGGCCTTCGAGGGGCCAGGACGACCGCGACATGATCGTGCAGACCGTCACACAGTGCTCAGACGGGCACTCGCTCGGGCGGATGCGCCTTGAACGTCTGCTGCTGAGCTGGGCCGTTTCGCGCCTGGACCTGGCGAAGCGTATTCTGGGTGAGCTTGGCCCGGAGTGTTTCTGCTGTGGTGGGCACGGACGTGTGGCCAGGGCCCTGGCAGCCCAGTTGAGCCTCGGCAAGCTTTGTCCCGACGAGCTGATGGAGGAGGTGAGTGACGTCCCGCAGGCCGAGGAGGTCGTGGCAGAGCTGTTGCTGGCAGAACCGGATGAGCCGGAAGAGGAGGAATTAGCGGCCAGTATACAGAAACTGCGCATGTTGGAGACCTGTGGCGTTGCAGCGGTACGGTGGGAGCGCTTGCCCGAAGGTGAGCTCAAGGGGAGCGAGAACGAACCGGCTGCGGAGCTTGAGAGGCTGCGCAGGGAAGTCACGGAGAGACTCGACCAAGGCGACATAGGTCCCGAGGACCCGCTGTACCAGAGGTACTGTCAGCTTGTGGAGCTAGTGCACGGACGCGGTGGCATGGAGTTCTATGAAGACCGACGGAGCAGGGCAGCGTCTGTGAGCAAACGAACGCAGGGGAAAACGGAGCCAGATCAGTAGTACTCAGGAGGTCAGTTTAGCCTGTGGCACGTGCGAGAGATGTGAGACGAATCCCGGAAGTGAGGCGTCTGCTACTGCGTGGCAGGCGGCAGGGGGTTCTTACGTACGTAGAGATACAGGATGCGCTGTGCGAGTGCGAGGCCCTGGACGCGTCCGGCATGGATGAGGTCTACCGCCTGCTCGGCGAGGTTGGCGTGCGGATCAGCGACGGACAGGAGCTGGCGCTCCAAGCCGAGGAGGAGTTCCACGGCCTAACACCTAGCGAGTTGCGAGACCTAGAACAGGTGCCCATCGACGACTCGGTGCGCATGTACCTGCGCGATATTGGCCGGGTGTCGTTGCTAACGGCAGAGCAAGAAGTGGAGCTGGCGCGCAGGGTTCAGAAGGGCGAGGGCGAGCTGTGGTACGAGCCGGATCGCAACTGCTTGTGTTTCCAGCCTCACGAGCGCCTTGAGCCAAACACCGTCTACACCGTGACCGTCCGAGGCGGCGACACAGGTCTGTACGACATCGCTTCCGAGCCGCTGCCGGACGACTTCATATGGCGTTTCCGCACCGCACCGCTCAAGGAACCTCTGCGCGTGACGGCCACCCTGCCCGAGACAAACGAGAACCGCGTGGATGTGCTGCGGGAGATCGTCCTGTATTTCAGCGACGCCGTTCACCCCAAGACTGCCACGACCGACAGGATTCTGGTGTGGGACAAGAAAGGCCAGCCGGTGGAAGGCACTGTAGAAGTCACTGAGGATCGTCCTTGGCGTGTCGTGTTCCGTCCGTCTGAACCGCTGCGATACAGGAACCGCTACCGCGTGGTGGTGCGCGGCGGCAAGAAGGGTGTGCGCGGAGAGGCGGGGCGCACTATGGAGCAGGACTATGAGTTCAGCTTCAAGACTGCTCTATCACGGGCGGCGCCGCGAGTGACTGCCTCGGAGCCGGTGACCGGCGAGGTAAACTGGCCCATAGGGCGTCCGCCGGTCGTGCGTTTTGACAAACGGCTCGATCCCGCAACGGTTACAGTCCACAGTGTGACCTTGCTGGACGCTATGGACACCCCTGTGGCCGGCAGGCCCGTCTACGACGACGAGCGGCGCGAGATACGTTGGGTGTTGAGCGAGCCGCTCAAGCCGGACATGCGGTATGTGTTCGTGATTCGCGGAGGCAAGGAAGGTGTCAGAGGTCTGAATACCCAGCCGAAGAAGGCAGGTCTGCCGTTGCAGGACACCGTGCAGATTGATTTTGAGACTACGCCTGAACCTCAGGCGACGACGATAGAGCGCGTGTGGCCGTCTGTCGATATGCGTGGCGTGTCGCCGCGGCTGGTAATCGAGGCCTATCCCAGCCAGCAACTTGATCCGAGCATTGTGGACACTGGGCTTGTCAAGGTCCGC
>JAKORR010000880.1 GCA_029777735.1 Armatimonadota bacterium
CCCACCTCGGATGACCCCTGCCGCATCATCGCGATCTCCGGCTCCGCCACCTGGATGCGCCAGGTCTCAATCAACTGCTGCAGTTGGTGGACCCGGCCGACCTGTTCGGTGTCGCCCGCCACGCTCTCTTCCAACTCCGAGAGCAGCAGGCGCAGGTCATCCATCTTGGGGCCGTACGGCTCCAGCATGGCCTCGTCGCCGGTGACCAGATAGCCCCGCAGGGCGGCCGTCAGTTCGGCGTACAGGGTGGCCACCTGCTCCGCGCGCCGCACGTTCTCCTGGGTGAGCCGGGCGCGCTCCTGGAAGTTGTTGAGCTGGGTGAAGGTGAAGGTCAGGATAAGCCCCAGCCCCACCAGCAGGGAGAGCAGGAAGAGCAGCAGGCCGAAGACGCGCAGCCGCAATCCGGTATCCCAGCGGTAAGGCGACTGGCTCATCCGACCGCCTCCTTGACCGTGCGGATCAGGTGATCCAACTCGAAGGGCTTGACCAGGTAGGCCGCGGCGCCGGCCGCGATCCCGGCCTGCACGTCGGCCTGCTGGGCCCGGGCGGTCATGAGCACGACGGGGATGCCGCGCGTGGCCGGGTCGCCCTTCAGGGCCGTGAGGCACTCCAGACCGTCCATCCCTGGCATCATCCAGTCAAGAAGAATAAGGTCGGGCGACGTCTCCCGGGCGCGGGCCAGGGCCTCTGAGCCGTCGTGCGCCAGGGTCACTTCATAGCCGCTGTGCTTCAGCTGGAAGGCGACCAGTCGTGCGATGTCAAGGTCGTCGTCCGCGACCAGAATGCGTGCCATGCCTCTATCCCTCCATCTCAGGCGAGCGGGAGGCCCCTGAATGGCATACAGGGACCATGTCTTGAGTGTACCAGTATCCAAGGCATTTGTGTGGATATGTTTTGATCTACGGTCCGGACCTGATAGACCGTCACCGCACGAAAGGTCCGGCGCGGCATATACATAGGCGAAGCGGGCTGTAGGGGGAAAACCCTACAGCCCGCCTGCAAGCTGGTGCCGAAGGCGGGACTCGAACCCGCACGGGGGGTTACCCCACTCGATTTTGAGTCGAGCGCGTCTGCCATTCCACCACTTCGGCTTGAGTGCTTCGTTATGATAGCACATTGCGTGACTGGCTGGCAAGAACAGACGGTTGGCGAATCGTGCCACAGAAGCCCTGCGCGCAGGGAAACGTGATGCGTTTACCGAAGTATCCTCGCAGGTGTGCACCTGTACCCTGCGGCGTTTGCAGTATAAACAGTGTGCACGTTATAGTATTGGGTTGGAACTTCGTGCCCCACGACAGCGTCTGGAACATTGCCCCGCACAGGGGGAGGAGTGAAGTTGGTGTCCAAATCCCTCGACGAACTCCTGGTAGAGAGGGCCAAACGGGGGGACGTTGAGGCGTTTGAGAAGCTGATCAGCCAGCACGAGAAGACGGTGTACAATATCGCCTTCCGGCTGACCGGCAATCACGAAGACGCCTCAGATGTCGCCCAGGAAGCCTTCATTCGCGCATATAGTTCGTTGGCCGACTTCCGGGGCGACTCCTCCTTTGCCACCTGGCTGTACCGCATTGTGAACAATGCGTGTCTGGACGAATTGCGCCGGCGCAAGCG
>JAKORR010000881.1 GCA_029777735.1 Armatimonadota bacterium
CCCACCGCATGGGAGGGTTAATGCTCGTCCTGCTGCCTGTCTGGGCATCGGACACGGGCGCCTTTGTCTTTGGCAAGTACTTTGGCCGACACAAGCTTTCGCCCTGCCTGAGCCCAGCCAAGACCGTTGAGGGTGCACTGGGCGGGCTGGTCAGCACGGTGGTTCTCTCGCTACTGATGGGGTCGGTGTGGATAGGAATGTCTTGGTGGCACGCACTGGGGCTTGGCGTGGTGACAGGAGTTGCGTGTCAATTTGGTGATGCTATCGAGTCCGCCATGAAGCGCGACCTGGGCTTGAAGGACTTTGGGACCATCCTTGGCCCCCACGGCGGTGTGTTGGACAGGTTCGACGGCCTGGTCCTAGCCCTGCCGGCAGCTCACTTATACCTGATTTGTGTGCTACCACCGTATGCGCCTATTGCTGGTCTATAATCCTAACGCCCGCCTTGCTCGCCTCGTCCCACAGGAAGCCCTGGTGGAGGAACTGCGAGGCCTGGGCGCGGAAGTTGAGCTCGGCCTGGCCTACGATACACCCGAGGCTGTGGCGATAACCCTCGATGCCCTCAGAGCAGGATTCAATCGCGTTGTTGCCGCGGGCGGTGACGGCACAGCCAGTGCGGTGATCGATGCTCTGGCCGGCACCGCGGTCCCCCTTGGCATCATCCCCTTGGGGACGGGTAACGTCCTCGCCGCAGAGGCTGGCCTTCGTCCGGGTCAATGGCGCGAGGCCTGCCGAGTGGCGGTAGGCGACGAGCTGGTCCGTATAGACTTGGGCAAGGCCGGAGATCGCTACTTCGCCACGATGTTTGGCGTGGGCATCGACGCTCAGACGGTTGTCGAAATCGCCGCCCGCCACAAGGCCAACTATGGACGTCTTGCCTTTGTCAGCCAGTTCTTCAAGACTCTCCTGCACTCCAAGCCTGCGCACTTCAACGTCCTAGTGGACGGTGAACCGCGGTCCTTCCAGGCCTGGAGTGTGATCGTAAGCAACACGGCCCGCTACGCTTGGCGGCTCCACCTCGCTCCTGACGCGCGGCCGGACGATGGAATGCTGAACCTGTGCTGCCTCACATCGCCGTCGCGTCTGAGGCTGATCCTGGAGGGCCTGTCTCGCTTCGTGCTAATGTCGCGGGGGGCTTCACCCGCGATAGAATGTTGTCTGATGCGTCGCCTGACCGTCGACGCAACGCCTCCAGTGCCCTGGCAGGCTGATGGGGAACTAGGTGGTACAACGCCGGTGGAGATTGAGGTGATTCCTCAGGCTCTGACGGTGGCTGTGCGAGACTGCAATTGCTCGTTGAAGAGGAGGGACCGATAGGTGATTGTGGGCGTGCCGCGAGAGATCAAGGAAGGCGAAAACCGTGTGGCAGCGACGCCAGCGGGGGTGGACGTTCTGGTGCGGTCCGGTCACCGCGTCCTCGTGGAGACCAGAGCCGGCAAAGGCAGCGGCCTGCGAGACTCTGAGTACCGGAAGGCAGGGGCGATAATCAGTGCTACCGCCGCCGAAGTCTGGGGTGAGGCGGACATGATCGTGAAGGTCAAGGAGACGCTGCCCAGCGAGTTCGGGCTGCTGCGGCCTGGCTTGGCTCTCTTCACTTACCTTCACCTGGCTTCGAACCCGGACCTTACTCGTGCTCTGCTCGAGGCCGACGTCATTGCTCTCGGCTACGAAACAGTGCAAACTAGCGACGGCCGCTTGCCCCTGCTTACGCCTATGAGCGAGGTAGCCGGCCGCCTATGCCCACAGGTAGGCGCTCACTACCTGCAGGCCCACGCGGGTGGGCGCGGC
>JAKORR010000087.1 GCA_029777735.1 Armatimonadota bacterium
CGGGTTTAGCAACCTTTGCAGGTGAGCGTTCAGGTTCTCCACGCCGAGCAGGCCCCGCCGCATGGGACTGAGGACCTGGATGTTATCCGGAGCGAAGCCGAGCCTGGGCAGATTGCGGATGACGGCTCTCGTGATTTTCTCCAAAGCCACCGCTTGCCGATAATGCGATTCGCCCTCGGGCGGAACGTCGGTATCCCGAATCTGCTCCAGCGCCCCCTGATCGCGCGGCGTCAGCTCCTCCACATCCACCCACAGCATATCTTCGCCATGCCAGTTGCCCGGGCGAGGTAACACCGGTGTCTCGCCGCGAATCAACCGATGCGCATTGGTCACAATGAGGCTCTTCTCAGCCTGACGGTAGATGCGCGTAAGGCGCATCGTGGGGAGAGCGCCGCTGGCTACGGTCTCTTCGAAGAAGGCGCCCGGACCTACGGGAGGCAACTGGTCGGCATCACCCACTAGCACCAGGCCCGTGCCTGGCGCCACAGCACTGAGCAGATTCACGGCCAGGGGCATGTCAACCATCGAGGCCTCGTCCACCACTATTAGGTCGTAGGGAAGAGGCTCGCCTGGCCCATGGGCAAGGGAGCCATCCGGCCTGTATCCCAGGAGACGGTGAAGGGTGAAGGCCTCGTGGCCAGTCACTTCCTCTAGGCGTTTAGCTGCCCGTCCTGTCGGAGCTCCTAGAACGACACGACGGCCTGCCCGCTGCCAAACCCACGTCAGGGCGTTGACCACTGTAGTCTTGCCCGTGCCGGGGCCACCGGTGATGATGTTCACGGGCGTCTTGGTGGTGGCAAGCACTGCGCGGCGTTGGTCCTCATTCAGCTCCAAGTCGGCGAAGGCTTCAAAGCGCCCGAGCCACGCAGCCGCCTGGTCGGGCTTGGGCGCCCCAGTGGCCCGGGCAGCAGCAAGCTCCAGCAGTAGCGACGCCACGCGCTGCTCGCAAGCCAGCAGCTCCGGCCGGTAGCAGGCCTCCTCGCCCTGAGCATCCCGCTCAGCGACCAGGTGGCCCTCCCTCAGCATCAGCCGCAACTGCTCCTCCACCAAATCCGGCGGAATCCCCAAGAGGCCAGCGGATTCGTCTACCAGACGCTCGCGGGGAAGGTACAAGTGCCCCTCGCCGAGGGCCTCGCTGAGGACGTGCAGAATCCCGGCCTGAAGACGCGAGGGATCGTCGTGGGGGAAGCCAGCTTCACGGGCCACACGATCGGCTGTCAGGAAGCCAACACCACGGATGTCCCTGGCAAGCCGAAAGGGCTGATTTTCGATCACCTCGACAGCCCGGTTGCCGTAGGCCCTGTAGACGCGTGAAGCCAACGACGGACTCAGGCCGCGGGAGCGCAGGAAGATCATCAGTTCGTGAATCTGACGATGTGCCTGCCAGGCTTCGGCGAGCGAAGCTGCTTTCTTCTGCCCGATTCCGGGTACCTCGATGAGACGCTCTGCCCCAGCGTCAAGGGCAGCCACCGTATCCTCGCCGAAGTGCTCAACGAGCCGTCGGGCCAACTCTGGGCCTATGCCCTTGACAGACTCTGCCAAGTACAGAGCCAGCCCGTCTGTGTCGGCCTGCCGCACCAACTCATAGTCGTCGAAGCGGAACTGGCGCCCCCAGCGACTGTGCACCTCCCAGTGGCCGCGCAGACGCAGGTGCTCACCCGGGATGGGCTGAGGCATCGTGCCAACAGCGGACACCTCAGTCGCTCCGGCCGCCGGGGAGGACGCCGCCTCTGTGGCGATTAGCAGAACCACATAGCTATTCCCAGCGGACTGGTAGATGACCCGACGGATGACACCCTCCAGGGTCTCCCAGGAAGACGAATCCGTTGCCTCCTGCATAAGGGAATTGTGACCCGTCGGTCTGTTGCTGGCAAGCCAGGGCAGGCGGCAGCGCCTCCGCGTCCACCGAGAGGAGCTATCTCAAGCCTGCAGAGGCACGTCTCCCGCACAATCGTAGGGAGAGCCCGCTGAGCAGTGGTGAAGGGCTGGGGGTAGAGGGTCAATCGAGAAGATCAGGCGGGCTCAAATCTTAACATTTCTTGAGTGTGTATTATCTTGACAAGCAGGTCACGAAGATATAACCTCAAGTTAACCTCCATGAGTTGAGGAAAGGCAGAGTTTGAGGGGAGGTCAAGCCCATGCGTAGGCGGCTGACATCACGGTCAGGCACAATTCTGCCACTGGTCGCTTTGACGCTCGTAATTTTGCTGGTTTCGGCGGGAGCCACGATCGAAGTAGGTCGTCTCACGCTTGCCAGGAACTGCATGCAGAAGGCGGCAGACCTAGCGGTAACTTCGGCCGTCTCTCAGATAGACGCGGTGGAGCCCCCCCAGGTGAGACAGGCTGCTGCCGAGTTCTACGGAGCAAACCTCTCGGGCGATCCCGATGTACCACCCGCGAGTCAGGTTGTGAGCCACATATACGGGAACAACGGCGAGGTATCCGGCTTGGTCTGTAATATCGGAACCGACCGGGTCACCATAAGGCACCCCTATCAAGATGCCGTGACGTCAGCCGAGTCACTGCCGCCTAACTGTCTCCTGTGCCTCGAAGCCGAGCGCGAGGTGGAACTTCCCTTCCTGGCCATAGTCGGCGTGTGCACCGCCACGGTGCGAGTCCGTGCGGTGGGCCTCGGGGAGCCCAGTGGGCCTTGTCTGTTCTTCGCGGCCAGTACTGACCCCTCTGTCTTCGGTATTGACTGGTCCAGCAACGGCGGGACTATCTTCGGTGATGCACACTCGAACACGATGGTGAAATTCTCGGGATCCGACCACACCGTCGATGGCTGGATGGACTACCGCTATAGCTACACGGTCACGGGCAGTGGACACTACTTGACAAAGGGCTTCCGGCTGGGGAACGTCATGGACTACCCTATCAACTACACGCCTGCGGACTTCGAGCCCTACGACTATGTATACAACAACTGCAAGTTCAACAACCACGTCATTCCGGCAGGTGTGTACTACATCGCGGGCAACCTGCACATCACCGGGGCCGACGTTGTCTTAGGGCCAGTGACCTTTGTGGTTGCCGGCAGAATTCAGGTGAGTGGCACGGGGCACAACTTCACAGCCGCGCGGAACAATGTGCTGTTCTACTCCTTGAGTAACAGTTCTAGAGCCATTGACGTCAGCGCACAGGGTGGGCAGTGGACAGGTATCTGCTTCGCGCCCAACGGTCACGTTTCTTACTCGGCCTCCGACCAGCACATATACAATGGCGGCATAGTGGCTCAGACGATAGAGATCACTGGCCAGGACTTCACGGCGCACGGCATGCTTCCGCCTCTGCCGAGGTTCTTCAGCCGACTGGTCAGGTAGGAACTCTTGGCGCAGGGCCAGCGCCAGAGGCGCGGTTCTGCGGCAAGGGGAAATCGGGCACACGTAAGGCGCTGATCACGGGGGGGGGTGGAGCTCTTTCATCCGGGACGTCAGCGCCCGGAGGGCGAGGTGGCTTCTTGGTCCCGCGGCTCGAGATCCCTTGGCGCCGCGGGACCATCTTCATTTGCGGGGAAGGCGTGGCTCCTCGACGCTCTGCTCGTGAAGCGGGACTTGGGCCCTCGGAGGGAAGATGGCGGGCGAGCAGGCCCCACTCGGGACTGAGGCGCCGCTGCGTTGAGGCCCTCTTGAGCCGGTCTTGGGTTTACGACCGCGCGCGGAAGCAGTAAACCTTGCC
>JAKORR010000882.1 GCA_029777735.1 Armatimonadota bacterium
ATAGCCGGGTGGACTTGCGTGTGGTTCACCCCGTGGATCTCGTACTCGATGGGGTCCTCGACGGTCGTGATGTTCTTGGACTCGTCGTTGATCGTGTGCAGCGTCGCATAGAGCGTTGTGCTCTTGCCGCTGCCGGTAGGGCCCGTGACCAAAATCATTCCCTGTCGTACATGCACGAGCTTTTCGTACTGCTCTAGTGTGTCGGGCCTGAAGCCGAGCTGCCCCAGAGATACAAACACGCGACTCTTGTCCAGAACACGCAGAACCGCCTTTTCACCCCAGTAGGTTGGCAGGGTCGAAACGCGCAGGTCTATCGGGCGCTCGTCCACCTCGGTGGCAAAACGCCCGTCCTGGGGAAGACGACTCTCCGTAATGTCCTCCTCGGCGAGGATCTTGACGCGCGAGATGATGCCTTGCTGCATCGACTTGGGCAGCCTGGCATAGGTCATTAGTCGCCCATCGATGCGGAAGCGCACCTGGACGTGGTCGGCCCGGGGCTCAATGTGGATGTCGGAGGCGTTCATGCGGACAGCATCGGTAACCAGTTGGGTGACAACCTGCACTACGGGCGCCAGATCTAGGACCTGCAGGAGCTCGACGTCGACGCCCGTAGCGAGGTCTTGTTGCTGGATCGAAGCGCCTAGGTCCTTGGCGCCCGCGGCGAGCTGTATGCGCTGGCGGGCCAAGGTGGCATAGAACTGGTCGATGGCCTTGCGCAGCTCATTCTCATCGACCTCGATGGCCTCGACGCGTTTACCGGTATGGTCCCGCACGGCATCCAGAGCGAAGACGTTGGAAGCGTCAGCCATGGCCACGAGAATGCGGTCCTCACTCACCTGCAGAGGCAGTACCAGGTACTCCTCGGCTAGGCTACGCGGGAGAGTCGCTACTGCCTCGGGGGATATCTCGTAGGTATCAAGAGTGGCTTTCGCGCGCCGTCGCGGGGAACGAGCATGCGGCTCTCTTCGATCCGCGGCCGGAGTTTCTCGAGCGGCCGCGGGCTGAGATGCTGGCTGGTCGACGGCCTCTAGAACTGGCTCTTCCGCTTCGGACGGCTCAGAGGTCGGCAACTGCTGCACGGCGTTGGCTATGTCGTCGGCACTAACCACGCCAAGCACAAGCAAAGCCTGAACCAAGCCGACTCCCTGTTCGTTCTGCAGGCGATGAGCCTGCTCGATCGCGGCATCATCCACCACACCCGTCCTGACCAATTGGTCTGCCAAGGCTTTCTCGTCTATGTCGGCCACGGGCTGAAGGCTCCTTGCAGCACCTATGCTGCCCCAGGGATGTGAAGGCTGCTACCATGAGAGCGCACGGGGCCTCGTAATCCTACCTGTCCCTAAGATCGAGCCGCCTCTTACTGCCCGGCACCCCACTGCGGTTTGCTGTCAGGCCACACCCCCGCGCCTTCCAAGGCTCGCTGCAGCCTCCGGCAAGCCTCACACTCCCAGCAGGGCTCCGGACCCTTCTCGTAGCAACTCCAGACGAGATCCAGAGGCGCGTCCAGATCGAGCCCCATCCGGACAATCTCGATCTTAGTCTTTTCCACGGTGGGCGAGATAACCCTTGCGTGGATCATGGTCGAGTAGGCCAGTAGGTTCGTGGCGGCCTCAGCGAACTCCTCGGTGTTGTCGGGGAAGGAGGCCCCTTCCTCGCGATTCAGACCCAAGATAATGTCCGTATACCGCCAGGCGTCAGCGTAGGCGCCCGCAACGGCAACGAAGACACCGTTGCGGTTGGGCACCCACAGGGCCCGCGCGGTACGTTTAGCGGAGGAACTGTTGTCCAGGTCCAACGGATCGATGGTTGGCAGCGGCCTGGTACAGTCCACTAGCGCCGAGCCACCCAGCTCGCCCAACCACGGCAGCTCCAGGACCTGCCAGCGCATCCCAAGCCTGTCCGCTACGGCTTCCGCAGCGCGCAGCTCGGCTTGTGCCGCGCGCTGCCCGTAGTCGATGGTCAGCGCCAGACACTGCTCGTATTCTTGTTCCGCCCAGGCGGCACAGATTACCGAATCCAGCCCCCCCGAGAGAAGCACAATTGCTCGGCGCCGTGTTGGTTGAAACAACCTCATGGCAGGAATTACACCAAAACGTAGGAAATAGATGACGCCATGATAGGAAGTCGTTTCGTGGCTTGCAAGTTTGTATTGTTTGTTTTCGTCGCAGCGTGCTGGGCGAGAGAGGGCGGCAGCGTGGTGTGGTACCACTCGCCCATCGACGCGACCGAACAGGGCTATGGCGTGTATATGCCGTCAGCCCCGGCACCTCCGGGCGGCTATCCTGCCATCTTCCACGCCCATGGCTACGGCTGGCATGTGTCGGGCGACTTCTCCCCCTGGCAGAGGAGCTGGGCCGACGAGCACGGCTGGGTCCTCATCAACATCAACGCCCGCGGGCCGACCTTCTACGAAGGCATCGGCCAGCAAGCAGTGTACGAAGTTGTCGCCGACGCCTGTGCTCGCTTCGGGCTCAACCGGAGCAGACTCTATTTCACCGGTGCCTCTATGGGCGGCACCGGTGCCTTTCGCGTGGGAGTGCGCGATCCGCATATTTTCGCTGCCGTGGTTTCCGTCGACGGCTGGACCGACTGGCGCGAGTGGCACTGGCACTGGTACGCCCGTACGGATATGCGCGACGATATCGAAGAGTTCCGCCGTCCGCTACTAAACTCGGCATCGTCACTGTACTGGGCCGAGCGCGCGATGTGGGGCCGCATTAAGGCCATCGCGGACGGCAGAGATGACGTGGTCCTGCCGGACAACTCCCTTCGACTGACGAACCGCCTGCTGGAGCTGGCAGCGACCCAGCCTGGCGGATACAGTGCCGACATTGTGTTGAACTACGACCGAGGCCACGGCGGCGGGTACGACTTGGCGTCCATCTACGACTTCTTCCTGAGGACAGCTCCAGCACAACAGGGACACAGACTGCGCCTTCTCCTCTGGACCCTGGACTATCCACGCCAGGGCTGGGTCGAGATCAAGCAGATTCGAGCCTTTGGGCAGCCCGCGGTTGTCGAGTCCCTGGCCGCGGGCGGGTGCGTGAGCCTCTGGACGGACAACGTGGAGGGAGTAGCCGTCATGCCCGGGGACGTGCCCGATATTGACGGGACAGAACCCTGCCAGGTCTGGATCGACGGGAGGCTAGTGTACGAGGGACTACCGCGGATGGTCTCAGCGCGAGCTGTCTTCGACGCTGCGGGCAACCTGACGGACTGGCAGGTGTGCGACAAGTTCCCGAGGGCTCCCGAGAAGCGCCCGGGACTGGCAGGGCCGATTGGCAACGCTCTTGTACAGCCCTTCGCTATAGTCTATGCCACCGACGGGGCGTCGGAGCATACAGCGCGCCACCGGCACGAAGCTGAGGCCTTTGCCCGCGCCTGGACCGACTTCTTCGTGCACGGCCCAGGCCCATTGCCGACGCCCGAAGACAGCCTGACGACTACCGATCTGGCGGCCCGCAACATAGTCCTCTTCGGCTGCCTAGACTGCAGCCGCCTCCTGCGCTCGGCTCATCGGGCGTACTCCTTCCCCATCGAAGTACGGGACAAGGCGGTGATCGTCCACGATGCTTCTGGCTCCGTCCGGCGCTACCTGGGCCCACAGTTCGGCGCCTTCGTTGTCTATCCCAATCCTCTGGTAGACTTCCGCCGCTACGTCCTCGTGTGCTCTGGTAGGTGGAACACTAAACCTGACAGCTATGTTCCGGCGGGGCTGGACTACGACATGGAAAAGCTGCCGTGGGGCTACCCGGATTACGTAGTATTCAACATGGACCAGGCACAGCTTCCCTTTGTCCTGAATGTAAACAACAAGCCACCCGTGACCTGCTACGAGGCAGCCTATTTCGTCGAAGCCGGCTACTTCAACAACCATTGGCGCCTGGGGCCAGACTGCGTGACCGAGTGGGTGAAGGCCCTGAAGCCCGAGCGCACCCGCCTGATACACGTCGCGCAGGTGGATCTAAGCGAGGGCTTCGGCGTCAGGGTCGTCACAGCGAACGGAGAGCCTGTGCCTCAGGCCCGAGTAACCGTTGGCGACGATAGCCAGGCGCGAAGCGCCGTCACGGATAGCGACGGCTGGGCGCAT
>JAKORR010000883.1 GCA_029777735.1 Armatimonadota bacterium
AGACGGTTGACCCTGCACTCCCGGGGGCACAGCGTACAACTTGCCAGCACGGCGACGGCCGCATGGGCGCGCTCGGCCAGCTCCCCCGACTGCGCTAAGGTCAGGTAG
Organism: Armatimonadota bacterium; assembly: GCA_029777735.1. Taxonomy (GTDB): domain Bacteria; phylum Armatimonadota; class Zipacnadia; order Zipacnadales; family FEN-943; genus JAKORR01. The sequence continues at coordinate 109 of JAKORR010000883.1, forward strand.
GCGGGGTAGGTGAGGTTCTTACCAGCCTTCTCTGTTCCCATCGCCGACGGTCTCCATCAGCCGCGCTGCGAGACCATCCTGCTGGGCCCGCAGCTTCTCAACCAGCGAGTCGTCGCTCAGGTCGGTGTGCATCGGGGTGATGGACGTACGTCCCTCGGCCACAGCGCCGATGTCGGTGCCAGGGCCGCTGTCTACTTCCTCGGGTTCCCCGCTGAACCAGAAGTACGAACGGCCCCAGGGGTCCTTACGCTCCTCTATCTGGTTGGCGTAGCAACTCCGTCCCAGGCGAGTGACAACCGGCGGAGCCTGACGCTCAAGGGGGAGGCCTGGTACGTTGACGTTCAGTAAGGTGCCGCGCGGCAGGCCCAGCTCCAGCACGAAGCCCACCAGGCGTCGGGCCAGGCGTGCGGCAGGCTCAAAGCTCCCGTTTTCTTTGTCCGCCAGCGATATGGCGAAGGCCGGTATGCCTTGTATTGCGGCCTCCAGCGCGGCTGACACGGTCCCCGAATAAAACACTTCCTCGCCGAGATTTGCCCCGGCGTTGATGCCTGAAACCACCAGATCCACCGGTCCAGTGTGGGACAGCGCGCCGAGCACCACGCAGTCGGCGGGTGTCCCGTTGCTCTGGAACGCCCTCACCGGCAGTCCAGCCAGAGGTGTCAGATCCATGCGCAGCGGCTTGTGGAGCGTGATGGAGTGCCCAACAGCCGACTGCTGTCTCTCTGGAGCAACGACGAGCAGGTCTGAGTCTTCACAGAGGTGTGCGACCAGGCACCGCAGACCCGGCGCTTGAATCCCATCGTCATTGGTTACCAGCACCCGCGGCTTCACTACGAGCCTCCTCCGAAGTCCACCACCGCGGTCCTCAGCACCCCTGGCAGGGCGTTGATGACGGCCAGAACCTCATCTCCGAGATCCTGCTGTACTTGAACCAGCATCAGCCCGATACCCTTGACCGCCTCGAGGCCTACCTCAATGCCCGCGATGCTGATGCCCCGGTCACCGAGAATCGTGCCGATCTTGCCGATAAAGCCTGGCTGGCCGGGCCGTCCGTGCCAAAGCATCAACGTGCGACCCCGCGGAGGTACTTCTATCGAAAAGCCGTCAATATCCACGATTCGTGGCGGTCCGTCTCCTACCAGCACACCGGCCAGATGCGTCGATCCTTCGTCGGACGCCAGGTCAACTTGCAGCCATCGTTCATAGCCGGTCGGTCCCTGGCTGCGCGCTGTAGCCAGCCCGATTCCCCTCTCGGCGGCGACCAGTGGCGCGTTGACATAGTTCGCCATCTGGCCCGTGGCCCG
>JAKORR010000884.1 GCA_029777735.1 Armatimonadota bacterium
AAGGGCGCCGCAGTGACACCACGTTCTCTGTGTCTCACGACTACATCCTTGTGTACGCGAAGGATGCAATCCGTTGGGCAAAGGTGCGGAATCTGCTGGAGCGGACCTCGGATCAGGAGAGCCGCTACAGGAATCCAGATGACGATCCAAGGGGTCCATGGCTGCAAGGCGACAACGGCACCGCAAAGAGCGCCAGCGAAGGATCACGCTTCGAGGTGACGCTCCCGTCCGGTCGGGTAGTCGTGCCACCTCCAGGTCGCGGCTGGGCGTTCTCCCAGGAAACCCTCCGCCTTGCCCGATCCGAAGGTCGCGTCTACTTTGGGGCAAAGGGCGACGGCATGCCTATCATCAAGCGCTATCTGTCCGACGTTCAGGGTGGCGTTGTTCCAAGGACTTGGTGGACAGCAGATGACGTCGGACATAACCAAGAAGCCAAACGTGATCACCTGAACAAGCTATTGGCCGGGATAGAGCCCTTTCCGACTCCGAAGCCAGAGAGACTCCTGCACCGGATCCTGCACATTGCTACAGCCCCTGGGGACTTGGTTCTGGACTCCTTCGCCGGTTCGGGTACCACAGGTGCAGTGGCACAGAAGATGGGACGTCGGTGGATCATGGTGGAGCTTGGCGAGCACTGCCATACCCACATCCTTCCCCGACTCAGGAAGGTGATAGACGGTGAGGATCCAGGAGGGGCCACGAGTCTCACTGGCTGGAAGGGCGGGGGTGGGTTTCGCTACTACCGCCTGGCCCCAAGCCTGATCGTCAACGACCGTTGGGGACAGCCGGTCATCAACCCTCAATACAACGCTGCTCAACTCGCGGAAGCGCTGGCGACCTTGGAGGGGTTCACCTACGAGCCCTCGGAAACTCGCTGGTGGCAACACGGCCATTCCAGCGAGCGCGACTTCATCTACGTCACCACACAGAACCTGGCCGCCGAGCAACTCCAGGCCTTGTCCGACGAGGTTGGCGCCGACCAGAGCCTGCTGGTGTGCTGCTCGGCGTTCCGCGGTGTCAGCGCGGCACAGGCCGCCGACCGGTGGCCGAACCTGACGATGAAGAAGATCCCGAAGATGGTGTTGGCCCGCTGCGAGTGGGGGCACGACGACTACAGCCTGAACGTGGCCAATCTGCCGATGGCGCAGCCCGAGAAGGCCGCTCCAGCAGCCGGCGCGGCAGGCGACAACAAGGGCAAGGGCCGCAAGGCCGGCGACGCCGATACGCGCCAGGGTGGCTTGTTTGCAGGGGACGACGCATGAACGCCCGCGTGCTGCACGCCGT
>JAKORR010000885.1 GCA_029777735.1 Armatimonadota bacterium
CCACCCAGGGGAAGCTACCCACCCCTCGGCGTCCGAGCCGCCTCTTACCCGCGCGTCACCCTCGCCGGTAAGGTACCGGGACGGCAATCCGACGCCGGCACCGGGTGCCTTGGCGGGGCACGGTCGAACGCGCCCCGCCGGATAGCGTGAATAGGTCAGGCTAGCAGGCCATTAGGATCCTATTAGGTCCGGACCTAATAGGATCCTAATAGAGAACTGCCCCGATGGGCATCCTAGCTGCTTGCTGTGAATACGAATGACCGCTTATCCAATTGTATGAGTAAGTTGCGGGCACCGCTCCTCAGCCCTCTGAGTATGATCATAGGCAACACCCCGTACGATGTGGGGTAACACCTCGGCAACCGGGGAATGCCGTGCGGTCATCGCCCGCATCACGGGAGCACGTACCTGGCCCAACGCCGTTCACCTACCTGTCGCAGGATCCCTCGATCCCGCATCCTCTTCAGAATGTCGGAGGCCCTGCTAGACGTGACCCCCAGAAGCCCGCGACACTCTCTGTTCGCTATGGAGCCATGCTTCCGAACGTAGTCTAGGACTTGCTGCTCCTCCAAGGCTTCACCCTGGCCCGACGTGACCTCTCGCGAGACCGTGAGCGTGTAGTGGGTCCAGCGGCGCGTACCATGCTGCTCCAGAAGCCTCGACTGAACCAGACCGCGCAGTTCTCTCGTTGCTGTCAAGGAGTCAACCCGGTTCAGCCTCTGGTAGACACGATTGGTCAACTCATTGTTGTAGCGGAGGTACGCTAGTGCCAGTCGCTGGCTATCGACCAAAGGAACGGCGGCGAACTGACTGAGCCAGGCCAGCGTTTCTGGGTTGAGCAGCGTGTGGTTCTTCAGTGTCACCCAGAACGAACTGCGCTTATCCTCAAACACCGGCGGCTCCAGGTTCGCTCTGCGAACGGCCTCGATCATGGAGCGGATGCCGGTGCCCCGATTCTCGACCAAGTGGAGGTCCTCCATAAAGCGCATGAGAGCCTGGTTGCGCGTGGACTGCTCGTCTTCCAACGTCTCCTCGGTCACACTGCCGTACAAGCCGCCAGGGCTTTGGATCTCCAGGCGGTCAGCAAAGAGGCGTATCTGGATGTAGCTGCCGCGAACAAAATGGCTGTAGTCACGGTGGACAACTGCGTTGGCGATGGCCTCCCGGATCGCCTCCTCAGGGTACTCGGGTATCTCCTGCCTCAGCAACCCGGTGATCAGGCTGCTCTTGCGGATCATTGCCATCACGTGGTCTCGCGCATCGGCTAACATCACAGGGATGCTGCCCTCGAACTTACGGTTGTCCAGGAAGCGTTCTCCCCTCGGACCCTTCTCAGTCTCCGTGGTACCGTAGTACTGCAGGAAGGTGATGCAAAGCTGGGGGACAAACTGCTGGGGGTAGTCGCCAAAGACCAGAAGCCCGGCCAGTGTCGGGCGCAAGACGCCCTCCACATCTCGAACGACTCGCAGGCGCATCAGCGTCTGCTCGAAAGGCCCATTCAGGTAGGTGGCGCCGGGGCGCGAACGGCGAAGCTCAGACAGGTAGGACTCCAACCGGTTCCGGTCCAGGTCGTCCAGCGTCGCGTCCTCGACCGGCTGTGCATCGAAGTCAGGCTGCTTGCGGTTGCTCGTGTAGCCGAAGATCTCGTAGTCTGTCATCTGGCGGTTGGTATTGCCAACCCGGATATAAGCGCCCTTCTGCAGCCCGGCAGGCCTGTAGTAGCACGGCTTCTGGTCGGCGGGCACCTCCGCGATCTCTGCCGCCACGACTATCTTTCCGTCCAGGTCCTCCACCGCAAAGTCGGGTCGCAGCACCGGCTCCATATCGGCAGAGGCCAAGTGGCTAACCTCCTCCTGCAAGCGGTGAGCATCGCCGACCCCGACAATCTCGAACCCCTGGTTCTCATCGAGGCCAAAGAGCAGAATGCCACCGTCAGGGCTGTTCGCGAAAGCCGAGAGCGCCTCGTAGAGGCGCTTGGGCGTGCCTCCACGTGCCGCCTTCACCTCCACGCCAGTGCGCTCGCACCGGCGCTGACGAATCTGCTCTACCAGGTCCCGCAACTCGTCGCCGGTCATCTAGTCCCTCTCGCCAGAAACGCCCGGGAACCGACACTTCTTGGTCTTAATCGTGAAGTACTCATGAGAGAGGGGACCCTTGGAAAGCCCTTGGAATGTGAGGGTTGAGGACTACAAACGAAAGGGTCCTTCCTAAGGC
>JAKORR010000886.1 GCA_029777735.1 Armatimonadota bacterium
ATGTGATCGGTCGGCACACTTCCTATGTGGATGGCTTGAGCCTTGCACCCGCCCTGAGGCAAGCAGATGTCATGGGGACACGTCCCTCGCTTCAGCCTCAGCCTTTTATGACCGCCAGTGGCCGCAGACGTGCAATCTTCCGTGAAATGCCGGCCTCGTGACACACGTCCACCACACGATCCACGTCCTTGTAGGCCTCGGGCATCTCCTCCGCCAGAGTCTTCATGCCAGCGGAGCGGACGTAGATTCCCTGAGTCCTGAGATCTTCGGCCACTTCCTGGCCCCGCTTGCGCTTGAGGGCTTGACTGCGCGATAGGGCGCGACCGGCGCCGTGGCAAGTACTGCCCCAGGTCTCCTCCATCGCTCTCTGTGTGCCTACGAGCAGCCACGAGGCCCGGCCCATGTCACCTGGCACAATGACCGGCTGACCTACGTCGCGGTACTGTGCGGGAAGCTCAGGCCGACCCGGTGCGAAGGCCCGGGTGGCACCCTTGCGATGCACGCACAAGCGCTGCTGCTCTCCCTTTACCTCGTGCTCCTCGATCTTGGCGATATTGTGCGCCACGTCGAATACCAGGTCGAGGCCCAGCGCCTCGCTGCCCTTGCGCAGCACTCTCTCGAACGACTCGCGCACCCAGTGCATGATGCATTGGCGATTGGCCCAGGCGTAGTTAGCTGCACAGGCCATCGCCGCGAAGTAGTGCTGGCCCTCTGGCGACTGCACTGGAGCGCAGGCAAGCTGAGGATCCGGTAGCGTGATGCCGTACTTCCTGACTGCCCCACGCATGACGTCGAGGTAATCGTCGCAGATTTGGTGGCCAAAGCCGCGCGAGCCGCAGTGGATCATCACGGTGAGCTGGCCCGGTTCTTGGAGGCCCATTGCGTCGGCCAGCTCTGGGTTCACGATCTCGTCCACGTACTGGAACTCCAGGAAGTGGTTGCCCGAGCCGAGCGTGCCGAGCTGAGGCAGGCCGCGCTTGACGGCCCGATCCCCCAGCGCTGACGGGTCCGCACCGCTGAGGCAGCCGAATTCCTCGGTGGCGTCTAGGTCCTCGCGCTTGCCATAGCCTCTGCCGATGGCCCATCGAGCTCCCTTGACCATGACCTCCTCGAGCTCCGAACGGTTGACACGGATCCGGCCCTCGCCACCTACGCCCGAAGGCACAGCGGTAAAGATGTCGTCCGCCAGGTCCTGGATGAATGGCTCAATATCCTCGCGTCGCAGGTTAGTTCGAAGCAGACGCACGCCGCAGTTGATGTCGTAGCCTACCCCCCCAGGCGATATGACACCGCGCTCCACATCAAAGGCGGCTACTCCACCGATGGGGAAGCCGTAGCCGTAGTGACAGTCGGGCATGGCGAGCGAGAAGCCTACCAGCCCAGGCATGCAGGCCACGTTCGCCACTTGCAGAAGAGCCGGGTCGTGGCGCAGGTCTCTGAGCAGCGTCTCGTCGGCGTAGAGCATGCCATCCGAGAGCATTCCTTTTACCGCGCCGCGCGGGATGCGCCAGCGCACGTCATCTATCTTCTCCAGGGGGCCCTCGTAACGGTCGGACACGGGATCACCTCCAGCTACTACCCCGTCAACGACACTCCAGGCAGCCCTCGCGGGGATCGTAGAGCGCCCCACAGCGCCTGCATGTCTGCCAGCCGTGGTCCAGCTTCCAGTGTTTGAGCTTCATGTGGGTGCGCAGTGCTTTCTGATATGCGGCCCTGGCTTCTTCGTTCCGGATACAAGCCGACTGCTCGGCCAGCCAGGCCTCTTCGGTGGCTGTCAGGACGATGGCGTCTAACTCTGCCTGCGAGGGAGCCTGCGACGTATAGACCTCGTGGCCACTCGCTCCCCTGCGGGCGTGGCTTCGCACCGCCACACCGGTACTTGGGCGGATCTGGCGCACATAGGGCTCCCCCAAGCGCGCATTCAGGCGGCGGATGATTTCCTCCGAGTCAAGCTGAAGCTGCTGGGCCCGCGCCGCAGAGTCACATTGCACTTCTACGATGCCCTCCCACACGCGCATTACTTGTGTGTGCCGTCCATACCACTGGCCAACTACTTCAGACCATAGGGCTGGTATGAGAGCCTTACGGCTCGCATCGAGGAAGTGCTGCGAGGCCAGATACCGCTCCAAGGCCCTGCCTATAGCCGCGATACGGTCGCCTTCGTCACGCTCTCTCAACTTGCTTCACCTCTCCGTCCACCAGGTGCACCCACGCCCTCACCCGAGCCTCCGCCAGCGCCGGCTCGCGGGAAGCAACAGTAACGATAAGCTGCTCGTAAGTGGCGGTCAAGCGCAACACCTGGGCGGCTCTTGCCTCGTCCAATTCCGACAAGCAATCGTCAAGAAGCAACAGCGGTGATTCGC
>JAKORR010000887.1 GCA_029777735.1 Armatimonadota bacterium
GACGCCGCCCTGGTGGCGCAGCTCAACACCTTGCAGCAGCGCCTGGGCGCAGCCAATGTGGTGGTGACGATAGGGCGAAACGCAGCGGGATCGTAACCACGACGGCAACCACCGTCCCTGCAAGCTTCCAACGCGCGAGTATTGAGCAGAATCGCTTGTGCTGCATACGCACCTTCCTCACCAGAAGGCCGTGCCTTAGAGGAGGCGTGGTCCGGCCTCAGCGGCTTCCCACTTGGGCGCAGTCGATCCCGGTGTCTACTTCAGAGATACTACCTGTTCCGTCGCGACTTCGAGTGTCTTATCTCCCAGCCGCAGCCGCGGGTCGCCGAAGCCGTGGTAGACGCGAACGCGCGACGACTCGGCCAGGGGTTTGCCGTCCAGGCTGCGGGCTGTGAACAGTGTGGGCGTGGTGTAGTCCAGGCCGTTGTACCGCGTGGCGCAGAAGGCCACATAGGTTGGGCTATCGATGATGAAGCCGTAGGCGGGCACAGCGTTGTCGCCGATGCGCGCGGGTTTTTCATAGCTCACTGTGATCGTGACGTCGCCGAAACGCGTCCGCTGTAGCAGGCGGTCGTCGCTTAGGAACTCGTGGTCTGTCATCGGCGTCCCAGCTGTCAGCAGGTTAAGAGGGCTGAGCACTTCCCACGTGTTCTTGATGACGCGGTCGGTGGCACACAGCTTCTTGCCCCAGCCGTCACCACGAGACCACAGCTCCTGGCTTTCGGAGAGGTCCACCGGCACAAAGGTGATGCCCTCATCCGTGGTGGTCAGGGTTCCCACCCGGTAGCGCAGGCCCGAGTGTCGGACGTTGGCGAAGGTAACACGGTTGCCCTCGGCGAGCATGCCCAGGTTGATGTCCGACGGGCCATTGAACTCGGGCGGAACTTCCACCACATGCGGGCCGTACTCCACAATACTGCCAGGCTCCCACAAGGATGTGGGCACAGGAGGCGCATGGTCATCCTGGAAGGCGATGCCCTCAGGCCGCGTAGCGGCTTTATGGGTAAAATGCACAAAGACTGAGTAGTCGGCCGCCACCTTGCCATCCACCCGCCAGCGGTAGGTAATCTCGAATTTGCGCCCGCCCAAGTCGCGGATGCGTGGCGGCAGCGGGACTAGGGGAACGCCCGCCGCAGGCTGTTGGGCCGTCCAGTATAGATGTTGGCCAAAGGAGTGCAAGGGCATCTCAGCGTAGAGTAGATGGTCTGCGATCTCCTTCTCGTCGCCAGGGCCGATGCGGTTGTTCTGGTGCGTCATGATCTGAACGCAGTCGCTGTAGACGAGAGGGAAGAGAGGGATGACGGTACCGGGTGCTGAGGAGGTCTGATGGCTGAAGATACCCTCTAGATAGTCGGCACAAGGCACGCCCCATTCACGTCCCTCCTCGCTACCGAAGAGACCGAAGTACTTCTTGGCGAGCAGGCATAACCGCGTCTTCCACTGCAGATCGTCGGCGCGGGTCATTGGATGGGCTGGGTCCTCACAGGTGACCAGCGGCCAGGCGAAAACGGTGTCGATGAAGTAGATGGTGGGGGCGAAGAGCTCAGCAACCTTGGGCAGGTTCGTCTCAGGGCGCTCGGCCAGCTCCACCTGCTTGATGGCGCAGACCTGCCAGGCTTGGCCCCCGTTCCAGTTGCCGCCCTGCTTAGGCTTGCCTGCCTGGTTTTTGTTCAGCCATTCCAGGCCCCAGGACGGCGCGTCCTCGTACATGTCTTGGTAGTTGTCGTGCAGGCCGAAGAGGTAGCCACAGGCACGTATGCGTTGGGCTGCCTTTTGCAGCCCTTCGTTGCCGCCGCATTCGGGCGCCGCAGGCAAGATGTCGGGGTGACGCACGTCGTAGCCCCCATTGATCCATCCGGCCAGGACTACGAAGGCTCTGTCGATGCCCAGATCCCGCCGCCAGTGCTCGGCGCATTGGGCCACCTCTTCGAAGGTGAACCCAAGACGCACATGCTCTCTTCGGTCTGGACTGAAGCGTGACGTAGGCAGCACCCGCGACAAGACAAAGGGCTTGAAGTTCGAGGCCCCGAACAGGCGATCCACGTTTGGGTACTGCTTGCGCTTCTCTGCCCAGGTCAGAAGCCAGCCCTTGACCTTGGCCAATAATCGATAAGCTTGGGCGATCTCGACATAGTCGCCCTTGCCTAGGGGGTGGATTGTACACGAGCCGCTTGGTGCAGCGATGTCCAGAGATATCGCTCTCATCCGAGCGCCTGGCACCAACGGGGCGTCCTGCCAGGATGTGTTGACCGTTAGGTCGGTGTCCACGTTGTCCCAGCTCAAGAGTAGGGCAGAGCCTTGTTTTACGGCGCCACACATAGACATAGACAGAGTGTTGTAGGTGCGGAACTGGCGAACGCCGGGCAGGTCCTGGTCGGCGCGTAGCTCGATGCCGAGACGGTTGGGCACGTAGAGGCGACCATCGTCCTCCTCCGTCACGCAGAGAGCATCTTGGAGTAGCCGCACTCTGGTGACCGTCCAACCCTCCCTGACCTCAGAGGTATAGCTGAACTTGAGCCCCGCCGGGTCAGCCATCGGCTCGATCGCGAAGGTGACGGTCGTGCCGGAGGGCTTGCCGTCGACAAGGGGGTGGGTGACTAGGTGCAGGAGCCTGGCCGAAGAGGTGACTTCGCCAAAACCCCTCACCGTCCACAGCACGCGGCGGCTGTCCTTGCGCAGCTCTATCTGGCCGAACTCGGGCCGCCGCGGGTCGGAGGTCCACAGAACGCCGGTGGACTTGTCAGCCAGGGCCCAAACCCCGCTCTCGCGGTCCAGGTCGAAGTGGCACGTTGGTGTATCGAGGCTAGCCAGATTAGCTGACGCCAGACGTGAGGCCAGCGCCTGGCGGCGCTTGGCTACCTCTTCGGCCGGAAGAGGCTTGGGGGCCAGCGTGTCCGAGGCAGGTGCTGTCCGGGTGATGCGAATCTTGCCGGCGTCGTAGGTGTCGAGCAGCCGCTCGCCGGTGCCGCCGACGTCGTACAGGCCCACGTGAACGAAATACTCCTGCTCCGGCAAGGCATCGGGCGCAGTGAGGATCGTGGGACCATCAACTACAGTCTGGCCCGGTTGCCACGAGGACGTGGGCTGGGTGGGTGCGTGGTCGGCGTGAATGCAGATGTTGGTGCACTCGGCAGTGGGCGCCTCGAAGTGTAGGAAGACGTGATAGTCGCTCTTGGCGGGCTGCGTGCCGCTGTTGCGGAACTTGAGCGTCACGCTGAACATGTCGCCAGGCCGTACCTCGCGTGAGCTGAACTCGGCGCCGGCAAGCTCGGGCCGAAAGTTGGGGTCTAGGCCTTGAGCCGAAGCCATCTGCGACAGGCACAGCAGCATTACGACCACCGCAGCCAGCACCACTGGTGAGAGATAGGGATACATTGGCAGCACCTCCGTTCCGGCTTCGGTGCGGACTACGCACCGTAGGAATAATTCGCTGGCGCAGGTATTCTGTCCTGCCATCAGGCCCGCACAGAAAGCAGACGTTGGAGGATGATCCCGGGTAAGTGCAGAAGTAGACTCGGATCTGGCGGAAAACCGGCAGCAGATAGTGAGACAATCGGGCCGCCCGTTAGTGGCAAGGTCGTGAGGACAATAGGTATTAGCTTCGAGTCCCATTTTGAGGGCGGCAACGGCGAATTGCTCGCCATCGACGGGGATGAGGTCTGTTTCCGCGTGGACAAGCGCAAGAGCCCGGTGTGCCTGTGGTGGTACGTGAAGCTGGACGGCGTGGCCGGTCGCCGAGTACGCTTGGTGTTGCAGGAGGTATCCGCCCGGGCGGGTGGCGCCATGGAGTATGCGGATGGGAAGGTGCGGCCCGTGGCAAGCGTGGATGGAGGACCGTGGCGACGCCTCAGGCCCGGCTTCGTGGACGCCGAGGCCGACAAGGTGACCTTTGAGGTGCCCTTCGCGTCGACCGCGCGGCGGGCACGAGTGGCCTTTTGTTATCCCTACGTGTACAGCGACCTGTGGCGTGCCTGCAGGCAATGGCGCAAGCTGCCAGGCGTCTCGGTCGGAAGCCTAGTGACCAGCCAGGGGGGACGCGACGTGCCCCTGTTGCTGATTGGTGACCCCGACTCTGCGCCGCGGGATATGGTGGCGATTGTGGCTCGACAACACGCGGGCGAGACGCCGGGGAGCTTTGTGCTGGAAGGCATCCTGGAGGCACTGACCGGCAGCGGGCCTGTGGGGAAATGGGCGCGGTCGAAGGCGCTCATTGCCGTCGTGCCAGCTGTAGATGTGGATAATGTGGCCGAGGGGGGCTACGGGAAGGACGAGAGACCCGTGGACTACAACCGCGACTGGCTAAAGCCACGCAGACCGCAGACCAAGGCCCTGCGCCGCCTACTGGCTGATCTGGCGTCCCGACATCGTTACCGAGTGTTCTTGGACCTGCACGCGCCGTGGACTGCCGACCCGAACATGCTAGTGTGGACGCCACCGGAGTTGGTGGACGAGGCAACTGGTCGCGCCCAGGACCGCCTGGCACGGCTGATCTTTGCCCATCAGACAGCGGCGTTCGACGTGGCGTGGTCGGACTGCCTGGCCACACCAGAGAGCTGGGGTAACTGGCAGCTAATGTCGGGTATCCGCCAGGCCATCGACCACGGTGTGGCGTCGGTGTGTGTGGAAACGACTTACCACAGGACGCATGCGGGCCGCTGGGCCTCCCCGCATTTGTACCGTGGCCATGGGCGAGCAATAGCACGCGCGGTGGTGGACTTTTGTCGGGAGGACAGCTGATACAGAGCAGCAGTCCCTCGCTGCCGCGCGGCGGACGAATTGCGGACTGCACTTTGGCCTACACGGTTGAGGTCCTCGACGCTCCCATACCCCACGGTCTACCGGCTGAGGACACGCGCGGCCTGGGTGGCTCCTCGCCGGGCCTAAGACTGTGTAGCAACTCTACAGAGGCGTTCTCGATGATCTGCCCCGCCTCGGGCACCAGCTTGCTGCTTAGCGCCAGGCGCGGCTCATAGCCGCCGCCATGGGGGCCCATGGCCTCGGGCGTGGGGACGTAGCCGATGCAGCCGTTGGCGAGCTCTACGACCCAGGTGTAGGGAAAGTTGGAGCGCGCCTTGATGTTCAGGCCGAACTGGCAGAAGTACTCGGCTGGGTTGGATACGTAGGCGGCCGGGCCTACCTGAATCGCCTGAATCTCTGCCTTTATTTCGGGCTCCCACTTGTTCTGCTCGTGCAGCAATACCTCGTCGCGCGCGAACCACCATTCGTGGTCATGAGGCGCATCTGACTTGAGCAGAGCCAGCGCGCGCTCGAAGCGTTCCTCGCTTACCTCGCGAGTCTTGATGGTCACGGAGGTCTGCGTCGCGTCGAGGGGTAACAGGTCTGCCGGCTCAGCCTCCGCAAGGACCTTCAGTGCTTCCGCGCCGACCTTCTGACCCACGTGCCGCGCCCACTTCTCGCCAAACTCGCTTTCCCGGAGTGACAGATTGTCAACTTGCGTGACGTCGCCACAGGCGCCGTTGAGAAAGACAACCAGGGCATCAGTGTTGAGAGCCTGTGTGATCGTGGTGCGCATGAAGTAGGGCCAGTCGGCTGAGATACCCCCGCTGAAGACAGTGCCGTGGCAAGTGAAGTTGACGACGGCGCCGAGGAAATCGCCGTCTGGCGACCAAGCGCTGAGTACGCCTACCTCTGGGTCAGTGGGGCCAGCTGGCTCTACAATGTCGGGGTTTCCCTTGCCGGGATGGGTCATCTGCGTACCGTCGCGCATCTTGAATCGCCGGTTGAAGGCCACGGTAGCCTCGACGCCGCGTCCCAGGGCCAGTCGGGCCTCCTGCTTGCGCTGGTCGGCAAGAATCACGGCGGTGGCTATCTGGTCGCTCAGCTCATGTAGATACTCTGGGTCAGCGGAGGTCATGTGATTTTGTGCCAGATCCTCGCAGAACTCGGGATCGAAGGAGCAAGCGAAGTCCCCTGGGAGGGCGCCGATGCCTGGTCCACCGTTGTGGGTGTGGGAGGCGCCGATCATCACGTGGCTGCCCGGGATGCCCGTCCGCTCATGAATTGTGCTGCGGGCGGCCTGGACAACGCTTCGCTTGACCGACAGGTTGTCCATGCCTACGAGGACGACCCGGCGTTCGCCGCAAGCGATTACCATGGCTGTCGCTAGGAGCGGGTCGTGAATGTTATTACTGTAAGCCTTAGAAAACCCGCCGGGCACTTCGCGCCCGATCGGAGGCGTGACATCAGCAGCGGCAAAGCCAACCTGCATGGCGGCATCTCTCCTTAGCACTGCTTTTGGCGGCCTGTCTGACGACTGAGCCTACAGTGGGGGAGTTTGGCCAGACATCATGGGTTTCCTGCTCCGCCAGAGCGGATTGAAAGACACGAAGACTGTCGGCGCGCCGGTGGTCTCACAGTCCGTCGGGTACGCTGAAGCGTACCTCGCGACTCTTGAATCGCAGGCGCATTGTGTCGCCCACCAGAGGCAGCCAGCCGGCGAAGCGCCCCAGTTGCTCACAGTCGAAGCCCTCGACCACGACCCACCGGCCGCGGCCCTCCTCGACGCAGGCTGGGCGCGCTGGCGCCCCTTCGGGTACTGCGCCGAGGGCGGCCAGTTGGCGCTCTCGTTGTTGAGAGCAAAGCGCAACCCCGTCGCCCGGCGGAAGGCCAAGAGATCGTCGTACTCGCCGTTGTCGATCTGGTTGGGCCCCACGTGGAACTACAGGAAGTTGACGCCGAGATCGCGCACGGCGAACATCCATGCTGGGCTATCGCTGTAGGACAGGTCCACACCGTTGAGCCGGTCGCCTCTGGCAAAGGGCGTGAGGGTGTCGAAGACCGCACTCACGCGCTTCTTCTCAAGGCCTAGGACCGCCAGGACTGTCTATCGCGGCTGCTCCTCCGGAACTGGCTCGCCGCTAACGGCGACCTTCACCTCATTGCCCCTGGCCTTCAGCAGTCCGGTGACGTTATACGTTTCGGCGTACCAGGACGTGTAGGCTATGCCGACGCCTGCGCCGTTGACCTTCAGCCTGTACCGTTGCGCCGCCGCGATCCGGAGAAGGACCCTGTCGGCGGACTTGGGCAGGTCCAGACCCGCGCGGAAACGCACCAGCTCGCCTGGCTCAGACGCGTGGTCGGGCGCAATCCCCCGCAGCTGGGGTGCAGGGTGCGCCGATGCAGCAACATTCACCACGGCCCCTGGGAGCACACGGACCGCAGATAGATATAGCGTCGCTGGCACCGTCCTTGCACCGCTGGCGTTATCGACAGGCCGGGGGTTTACTGCCGTGCGTTCGACCGCCGCTTTCCCGGTCGGCCGCCCGGCGCCCTCAGGCATCGACGCGTGCGCCTCTGGCCCGCAGGCGGTCGCGCAGCGCGGCCACGTCCACGCCGCGCGTAGGCACGTCAGCGCCAGCCGCCATCGCACCAGCGACGCCGGCTGCCTCGCCCGTCGCAAAGCACGGCGGCATGACACGAAGAGACGAATGTACGGCTCGGTCCACGGATATGGGACGCCCGGCGACAAGCAAGTTGGCAAAGCCCCGCGGCGTGAGACAACGGTATGGGATGCCGTGAGATTCGCCACGGGAGTACTGGTGAATCTCTGGCTCCCTGCCGGCCTTGCTCAACTCCGCGTCGCCACTGGTAGCGTGCAGGTCGATAAAGTACGAGTTACGGGCGATGTCGTCGTCGAAGGAGCGACGGTCCAGGTAATCCTCGAAGGTCAGGATGTAGTCGCCCACGACGCGACGAGTCTCGCGCACACCAAGCTGAGGCGCCGTGGCTACCAGGCGGGCCCTCTCGAAGCCTGGCACATACGCGCGCAGGAAGGCGAATAGCTTCTGCACCGTCTGGCGGCCCTCCATGATGCCGCCCGTGACGCTGTCGGGGTCGCTCCCATCGATGTGGTACACGTGGCCGAAGTTGCACCCCGCCACGTCAGGGTAGGGGAAACCGATCCCGGCGGCACGGAACTCTGGCACCTCGAAGTCGCCGGCTTCCCTCGCACGGGCTACGGCAAGTGGAAGGTAGCTCTTGTCTCCGCTCTCGCGGCAGTAGTCCTCAAAACGGTCGCGATCCACGGACGCGACGAGGAAGCACAGGGTCGTGCCCATGACCTCGCCCACTTCGTCACCAAACTGGAATTCGCAGCCCGCATGGGCGCATAGATCGGCATCGCCCGTGCAATCGATGTAGATACGCGCCTCGACACGACGCAAACCGTTCTTGCCTGCCATCAATACGCTCTCAACGTGGCCGTTGGCCACATCGGCACCGACGACGAGCGTGCAGAAGCGGACGCGGATGTCCGCCTCTGTGACCATCTCGTCGTAAAGCAGCTTAAGGATCTCGGGGTCAATGGGCACCCAGTTGATGCGCTCAGACTGGTCGCCCATGCGCCGCTTCATTTCGTACAGGATTCTGAGGCCCAGGCCAGCATTCACTGGATCGCCCTCGTAGCCGAAGGGGCAGAAGGCCGGGACCATCATGGCCGTCGCGGCGCCGCCCAGGTACTGGTTCTGCTCCACCAGCAACACTTCGGCGCCTTCCTCAGCGGCAGCGAGGGCAGCCGCTAGGCCAGCCGGGCCTCCGCCGCAGACGAGAATGTCGGTGCTCGCAAGCAGCGGAATCTCGCTCATAGTCGTCACTCCCTGGCCAAGACAATAGATGTCCGGGCGGCTTGGCGCCCACTTGAGCGGCTGGTTGCACCCGGTGGCCTTGACACACGCCGGTATTCGCGGACAAACGCCGGCGGTCCTTCCAGCGGGTGATCAAGCGCCTGTAGCGGTTCACCTTCCTCCTCCCCCACCACACTTGCCGAACAACTGAAACTCCCAGAGGGGTGGCCCTTCAGTGGCCTTCA
>JAKORR010000888.1 GCA_029777735.1 Armatimonadota bacterium
ACTGAGATGAAGGTGCCGATGCCCGCGTCACATAGAGCTTTGAAACAGAGGGGTGAGGCGAGCCAGCCTCCGAAGAAGCCGTTGTAGACAAGCCCCAGCGGAGCGTCCCTATCCCCCACCACGATCTCCGTCGCCAACCCCCGGCGCACGAACCAATCCACCTCGGGTTCTCCGTCACACAGGTCCACCAGAGCACCAACTGTCGCTGGTGCGCGGCGGGCCAGGAGCTCGTCGAAGTAGCGATGCACAGAGGCGTCCGCCGGGCCGTGTACGGTCATGAGGGCGATGCCCGTAGCCTCGGCGGCCTGTGTCACGCGGTAATTGGTGGCGATGCCGCGCGACGCGTACTCAGCCTCCACAAGTTTGCGGGCGTGCTCCTCAGGAACGCCAACTCGCGCCATCATAGCGATCTGCATGTTCATAGTGTCCTCGACCGACCGTACCGCACCACCTATGGCAGAGGCGTGATGCGCCACGATAAGGTCCACTGGACGGCCGACCGAAGCGAGCGCTTGGGCCAGCGCCACCTCTGCTACGTCAATGTCAATGCCCACCATGACGCGGCGGATCTCGCGGTCGGGATCCCCGGCGACGAGGCGCGTGTCGCCAAAGGGATTGCGCAGCCGTTCAGCGTCGTACATCAGCCGCTCGCGTCCGCTGAGGCTCTCATATTCCTCGCGACGGTGCTCAAGCTGACGGCGTAGAGCCTCCTCGCCGCGCAGGTCGTTGCGCATGCCCACGGCGATAGCGCCCTCGTAGAAATCCCTGACGGTCACCACATCCCACCACCTCCTGTAGAATCAGGCCAGCGGCTTTTAGGGCACTTCGAAAGCCACAGGGCTCGGGAACAGTCCACCGATCGTCCGCTCAACCGGCAGCGGGAATTACCTTCACCGCCAGCTCCTGGGCGAAGTTGGGCAAGCCGAAGGAGAGCAAGCCATTGGTTACTGTGGCTTCGCCGCCGCCAGCGACACGGCCCGCGAGGGGATCCCAGAATTCGATACGGTATGCCCCGTCGGCCAAGCCCTCGACAGTCAGCCTCACGTCGTGCAGACGGTGGTCGGCCGGGACATCCTCGGGCCGCGAGTAGGCCATATTGTCCCAGTTGTACAAGTAGAGACGGGCACCGGGCTTGCCAATCATCACCGACCCGGCGATACGCCCCGGCTGATTGCTTGTCCAAGACGCCCTCTCCCACCCAGCGCCGCGTCGGTCTTCGCCCGCGTTGAAGGCCTCCAGACCCTTCTGGTAGCGCCACAGCTCGTACTCGCGCCATTGCTTGTGATACCAGAAGACGGCGGGGATGGCTGATGGGAGCGTGTTGCTTGCCCACAGGCCGACACGGAACTCGCGCTGCCAGTCCGAGGGCGTCACGCCGCCCAGTTCCACAGTCTGCGGACCGTACTCGATCACCACGAAGGGTTTCTCGTGAATCCGGCGCAGGTTGTAGCAAGTGTCCAAGCCCTCATGGTTTTTGCGCTTCCAGTAGTGATCGGCCTGGACATATTCGATCTCCGGTAGTGAGAAAACCTCGCGACCGAAGGACCAATACAGACAGATGTGCGTTGTGATGAGGTGCTTCCAGGGATCAATTGACCGCAAGTATTGAGCCAACTCTCGATGGAAGGCCGCGACCTCTTCCGGGTTGTAGCCTTCGACCAAGTCCACTTCGTTGAAAAATTCCCAGGACATTATCTTCTGGCTGTAGCCCCAGCGGGCCAGGATATAGCGGTAACGCTGCTTGAACAGGCGCTTGACCTCGGGCTCGGTGAAGAACATGGCAGGGCTAGCCACAAATCCGCCGTTCTTGACTGAGTAAGGATTATACTCCCACTCCGCGTCAAACTTGTCGCGTCGGACTTGGCCGTGACTGTTGAAGGTGAGCTGCAGAAACAGGCCCAGGCTCTCAGCAAGGTCCACGGTGCGGTCGAGGCGCCAGGCGTTGTACTGGCAGTAGCGACCCACGCCGTCGTAACGTGAATCGTAGCGGTCGCTCCACTCGATCCCAGCCCACCAGGCCGCCATCCAGGTTCTCACCAGGCTGATATCGTGTTCGACAAAGGCCTTGAAGTAGTCCTCAAAGTCATACGTGCCGCGCTGGGCGCCGGCCTGGTCGCCACCATCGCGCATGTTGATGGCCAGCGGATAGAAGAACTGACCATTCTCGAACTCAAAGAACCGTGGGTCAGTCTTACTAATCCTTACGCGGCCGCGCGGATCCACTGGCGGGCCGGCCGTGAAGGCCTCCTCGTCCGAGCGCAATTCCTCAACAGCGTCCTTCACCGAAACGAAGCAGCGCCATTTGCCCTGCTCTTCGGGCGCGAAGCGGACCTTCCAGCATGGGCTACTCGTGGGTACGAGCTTCTCGTTGCCGTCGGCGTCCTGGGTGCGCACGTACTCTTGGTAGTAGAAGCCCGGCACCGATATGCGCTTACCAGACGGTGAGAGGAACTGGCCGGTGACATCAACGACGTCGGGGTCATAGGGATTCTCGTACTGATGGTCGAGGTGAAAGGTGAGCTCAAACTTGGTGTTGACTGGAACTTGGTCGGTGTTGGCGTATACCTGCAGGCCGCGCTTGATTGGGAGCTTGGAGGAAGCGTCACGCTTGCCTAGCGGTGGCCGGTTGCCTGCCAACCTCAGATTGTCAATAAGGACAAAGCCTTGCCACTTCTCGCCGCTAAAGACGCGGACGCCTATCTCGCGCGGGTAGTACAGTGCGCGATCCCAGTCCTTCATATGGCCGCCGGGCTGCCACAGAGCACTGGTGGGCGAAACGTCGAGGCGAACCGCGAGCCACTTGCCCTTCCACGGCTTGAACCGCCGCATCCCAGTTAGGGCGTCGTGGAGGATCGGCGTCTGGTACCACAGGTATTGCTTGTCCTTGACGTAGAAGTACACGCTCAGGTCGTCGGGGGAGTCCCTGGGGATGAACAGGTCGAAGGTGAGCCACTGATACTCGCGCCAATCGTGCCAAGGCCGATACGATGCGCCGAAGGAAGAAGGCGTCCCGCCCGAGACGCGCAAGACACCGCCGTGATCGCCACCGCGGACGACGTCTACGAGGCTGCCCGGGTCGAGGGAGGAGGGTTGCCAGTCTTGCAACCCACTCCGGAAGTCGAAGTGAGTTGGCACCGTCAGCATTAGAGCGCAGATCTTGAGGATTGCGAGACTCTGAGTCATCGATACCACCGGGACAGAGAGATGAAG
>JAKORR010000889.1 GCA_029777735.1 Armatimonadota bacterium
GCAAGCGGTGATGTCCCGCCAAGGGAACGCCGGGACGACCCGTTTCGCAAGCGGCCGTTCTGCTGGGCCAGGGGAGGACCTCGCACGGGTAGTGTCCTAATTTGCGCACTAATATAGCTGACTCGCCAATAGCAGCTTATTGAGGTGCCTTTAAGGCTCGCCAGCGCCGCACGCCGCCCTCGGATTCAACGCCTAACTCGTAAATAGACCGCAAAGCGCAGTTATACTCCTCGCGCATCCTGCGCCCCAGTTGACACGAGGCGGCACGCGGCTCACAATGCACTATCGTTTCCTCTACTTGACGGAGATATATGCAACTGATTCGACACTACTTTACTTTGGCCGCTTCAATTGTCCCACTCGTTCTAGGATGCTCGGTTCAAAAGCTGTGGGTTCCGTCAGGAGGTAGTCGAGCCGATGGTACCGTCAAGCTTTCATACGAATATGGCATGTTCGTAAATCCAAAACTCGATCCCCAACAGGGTCTTGAGGTGGCAAGGCAACGCTGCAAAGCTTGGGGCTATTCTGATGCAGAAGCCTTTGGCGGACAGCTCACTCAGTGCAATGATCAGAGTTCCAATGGTTGTAACAACTGGCTTGTTACTGCCGAATACCAATGTCTTGGACAACCCGAAAAAGTTGCTGGCCAATAGAATCGAGGCCAAAGCAAACTTCACATTAGGACACTACCTTCGCACGAGGGGGGTTGTCAAACCGCCGGGATGCTGCTACAGCCGCCCGATGTACCGCCACCTCGCCACCAGCATCCCCGGGTTCGTCCAGCAGCTTGCTGTCTGCTACCTCCGTCCCGGGTACTTCTTCTACGTGGCCGGTTGCATCAAGGACGGGAAGGTGGGCGAGGAGGTGGACCAAAGGCTCCTCGTGCGATACGGCATCGCCCGCTCGCGCTGGTCACGGGCGCGGCGGAAAAAGGCGGGGGAGGCGTCCCTCCAGGACCTCCGTTACCAGGGCTTCTGGGTGCTCCTTGCCACCCACGGGCGGAGCCCCTTCTTCGAGGAGGAGCGGAACGCGATGCGCGACTTTCGCCGCGAGCCGCTTCTGTGCTTCGGCCTGGCGATAAGCCACAAGGAAGGGCACCCCCACGTCCGCATCGCCTGTCGGGAGATGGAGATGCTCCGGGCGCATTTCCTGGCCAGGGCGCTCTCGCGCCGGGCGGAGCGGCTGGAACGCGAGTTTCGGGTCCTGCCCTTCGAGCCGTACGCCCCGGTGCGGGCGCAGCTGGGCGAGCTGATCCGTGAGGTCAACCGGAGCAGGAAGAAGGCGGGTTTGGAAGCGGTGGAGGAGGACTGCGTGCGGGCGCGGCGGCGGATCTGCCGGCCGTTCGACCCGGAGGCGATGCAGGCTGACCGGCGCTGGGAGGCGTACTTTGCACGATTCCCGCGCTGGAAGGCGGAGGGGGCGAGCAGCAGGGGAGAAGGAGACACGGCGGAGTTCAGAGGGCCGGGTCAGGCTCAACAGGGAAACTAACGACCTCCAGAGCGTGTTTGAGCCGCAGAAATTGCTCGCCCTGGAGCGCGCGAGCCTCTACCAATCTGACGTTTCATGTATTACAATCGCGTCATGAAACAAGTAAACAAATTGACACTGCTTCTCGTAGCTGCTTGCACAGCGAGTCAAGCCGCGGAATCTTTCGCAGCCACCCAGCTAA
>JAKORR010000890.1 GCA_029777735.1 Armatimonadota bacterium
AACAGCACGAAAAGGCCGACCTCGGAACCGGCCTGTACTGTGAAACCGTCATGGCCAGCCGTTCGCTCCTTGACGTTCCGGATGCCCTGAACGACCCCGCCTGGCGTGACAATCCCGACGTCCGGCTGAACATGGTCAACTACCTTGGCGTCCCGCTCGTGTGGCCGGACAACTCCATCTTCGGTACGGTCTGCGTCCTGGACGCCAGGGCACGGCAGTACTCGGCAGAAGCACAGGAGACCCTCTGGAAGATCAAGGCCCTCATAGAGGCCGACTTCGCCGGGATTTTCCACGGGGACACGGCCCCTGACGCAACCGAAGAACGCGCCAGCAGGATACACACCGAAGTAGCGGCCATCCTGGCCAGGCTGCGCCAGCCTCACTGATACCCGACCGGGAAGTCGCGACGTGAGCCAAGACCCCACCTGCTCCACCACAGTCCCGGCACATTATCTGAGCAAGTGGCAGGAGGTGATCGACCTCATCGCTCGCCTTTACGAGGTCTCCGCCGCGCTGCTGAGCTCGCCGGGAGCCGGCGATGGCAACTGCCTGCTGGCGAGCGGCCCCCAGGTCGCGCAGACCCCGGACTTCGGCCAGGCCTTCATCCGGAAGAACCCTTTCACCCCGACGGTCGTATCCAGCAAGCGCCCCCTTCACGTACCCGACTCACAGCAGGACCCGCTCTGGGCCGCACAGACCGGCACGGAAACAGCCGTCCGCGGCTACCTGGGCCTTCCCCTGCTGTGGCCCGATCGCAGCCTGTTCGGCGTACTGAGCCTCGTCAGCAGCACGCCATTCGCTGTCGATGCAGCGCACCTGGCCCTGCTTGAACAGTTCAGGAGCCTGATCGAAGGCGACTTCCGGGTCATCCACCTGATGCGGGCCCTCGATCGTCACACCACCCGCTTCGAGCAGACCGTGCTGGAACGCACCGAGGCATTGCGCCACGCCAACCAGAGCCTGGAGCATGAACTGGCCGAGAGGCTGAAGGCTGAGCGACAGGCACGTGACAGCGAAAAAAGCCTGCAGGACGTCCTCACCGTCATCCAGGAGGGCGTCTGGGACTGGGACCTGCTCGCCGACCGGATCAGCCACAACCAGCAGTGGTACCAGACCCTGGGCTATTCGCCCGATGAGGTCCCGACGCACTTCGCCGGCTTCTGCGACTTTGTCTTTCCGGACGAC
>JAKORR010000891.1 GCA_029777735.1 Armatimonadota bacterium
CAGGGCCTTCAAGGCGCTGCCTGTGGACTTTCCGCTTGCAGCGAGGAGGAAGGGGCCTTGCGGCCACGAACCCCAGCCCGGCTGCGCAGGCCCAAGGGGCGAGCATGGGCATTCCGACCGGGCTGGGCTGGCCTACCCGGGTACGAGGCTGGACGCAAGAGTGAATCCTGTCCCACGGGTGGCCGTGCGGTGAATCTCAAAAGGTAGGGGAGACGAAATGAAGCTTGGAGCAAATTCAGTGTTGTTTGGTGGCTATGACATGGAGACTGCCTTCAAGTACCTGGCGATGGCTGGGTATGATGGCATCGAGCTGTCGGCAATCACCGGCATGAGCGAGCATCTGGTACTCGACCGCTGGCAGGAGCTGGTGCCTGAAATCAAAGGCCTCAGTGCCGAATACGGGCTGGAGCTGTTGGCCATGGAGCAGCCTTCCCAGGACCCGGACGTCATGGAGAAGGCCTTCCAGGCGGCGGCAGAGCTGGGTATTCCCACTGTCAATTGCGGCCCTGGCGGCAAAGCTGGCGACGAGGAGAGCTTCCAGGCGACCATCGCTTCCCTGAGCAACCTCGCGGACAGGGCCGGCACCTACGGCGTGACGCTGTGTGTGAAGGCCCACGTCGGCGCCTGCATCCACGACACGCCCACGACTCTCAGGGCGATGGAGGCTATCTCATCGCCTTACTTTGGCATTGACATGGACCCTTCCCACATCTACCGCGCTGGTGAGAACCCCGTCGAGGCGCTAGCCGCCGTTATCTCGCGCGTCAAGCACGTCCACATCCGCGATTGCAAGGGCCGCGAGCAGGGCCCCGGCAAGCCGGAGATGCAGGTCAACGGTCGCGGCGACATCGACCTAGTGGGGTACATCCGGGTCTTGCACGAGAACGGCTACACCGGCGCGCTCGACCTCGAGATCATCGGCGCAAAGGAATATCCGCTCGATCAGTGCTGCATCATTGCCGCCGAGTCGCGCGGCCACATGCAGGCCTGTCTGCAGGCCTGCGGTGCACGGTAGCGCCCTCTGCCCGAACACAGGTGCCAACGGAGCCCCCAGGAGTCTAAAAGGAGCCTGAATCGATGGCAACCAAAAGCGGACGCAAGCCCAATATCGTCCTGTTTGGGATCGACTCGCTACGGGCCGACCACATGAGCTGCTATGGCTACCACCGGCTGACCACGCCCCACATCGACCGTTTCGCCCAGGGCGGGACCCTCTTCGAGCGCACCTTTAGCCCGCACATCCCGACCACTAGCGGCTATGGTTCGATGCTCACGGGCATGGACTGCTTTAGTACCCAGGTGGTGGCGCTGCGACACCGGGGGCCGATGCGCCCCGAGGTCAAGACCCTGGCCGAGATCCTCAGGGAGAACAACTACAACACCACCTCCGTGGGCTTCGAGGGCAACCCGGCTTCCCGCGGGTTCGATACCTACATTGGCTTCTCCGGCTGGGGAAGCAGAAGCGAGGGACGCAGCCCAAAGGCCCAAAACCTGAACAAAGTGGCCGTGCCCGAGCTGGAGCGGCTTGTCGGCGAGGACAAGCCCTTCTTCCTCCTGCTCCGGCATATGGATCCGCACTCACCTTACTTGCCCCCGGAACCCTACGAGCGCGCCTTTTACCACGGCAATGAGTGCGACCCAAACAACAAATCCATGGAACCGGTGATGTCCTTCAAGCCTTTCTGTGACTACTTCGCAAGCTGGATGCCGCCGGGCATTACCGATAAAGATTATGTCGTCGCACAGTACGACGGTGCGGTGGCGTACATGGACGCGTGCATGCGGACGCTCTTTACGGCAATGGAGGCGATAGGTGTGCTGAACGATAGCATCGTGGTTATCGGCTCGGACCACGGCGAGACTCTGTATGACCACGAGTGCTGGTTCGACCACCATGGCATCTATGACACCGTCCTACACGTGCCGCTCATCATCCGCTATCCCGCTAAGGTTCCGGTGGGCAAACGAGTTGCAGGCTTCAACCAGCACAAGGACCTGGTACCCACTCTGCTGGAGTTGGCAGAAATCGAAGTGCCGGGCTATTCCTTCGACGGTCGCAGCCTGATGCCCATGGCCTGGGGCCAGGAGGCTTCGCACGAGAGCGAATTCTATATCACCGAGTGCACTTGGATGCGTAAGCACGGCTGGCGCACGCCAGAATGGAAGCTAATTGTGGCCCTAGAGCCGGACTTCCACTTCAAGCCGCCGGTCGAGCTATACAACGTGGTCACCGACCCTGACGAGAACGTGAACCTGGCCGAGGAGCTGCCCGACGTGGTTGAATACCTCACGGGCCGCATGGAGCAGTGGATAGCCAAGCGCGAGAGGGAGACGGGCCTGCCCAACCCCATGTACCACCAGGGCGACTGGCATGGGCACGAG
>JAKORR010000892.1 GCA_029777735.1 Armatimonadota bacterium
ACGGTTCAACGGCGAGCAGCTTGGCACCATGAGCCCCGTGCCCAATGACACGTGGATCGAGTTCACGGTGCCCGCGGCGCTGTTGCAGAACCTCAACGTATTGACGATCGAGGCGGTGGCACCGGAAGGCGGGACGAACAAGGACGACTTCAGCATCGGTCCTGTCAGGCTAGAAGTGGCAGGCAAGACCTACTATGACCCGCGTCAGGCCAGCTTCACGCGCTATTCTGTAGGCGACAACGATCCGGCATCGTACGCCGACAAGCTGGAGCTATACTTCTGCCTGCCGTGACTGGTGCGTCTGCCGTACCCTCGGGTAAAACGCCCGCTGAGGTATGTGCGATTGGATGACCGCTGCGTGACACGGGGGAGTGTTCGGTTCACTCAGGATGAATCTTTGGCCGCAGAGAGGCCGTCGTGAGGACCACCCAAGAACCCAGGGCAGGAATCACAGGGCAGCTGACGCCCAGCTAGGCCCTGGGGCAGAATCTTGGCCCACTTCCCTGGGAAATCCGCCACCTGCGCGCCCGGCGTCCCACTATCGATATCGCCACTGTATCTCGTACTGGATGACCAGCGAATCATTGTCCACTTCTGAGCCGCCGCGCTCGTCGCGCTTCTGGTACTGCAAACGCACCTGGTCGAACAGGTCCGCGTCCTTCCTCGTGCCGTGCGGGCGCCAGTTCAGGCCGATTGTGTAGAACCGTGCATCGTAAACGTCCCTGACAGACGTGTTTGGGTCCACGGTTTCGAAGCCTACCACAGCCTCTAGACCTTCCGGGTCGCCGCCGCAAGGAATTTTCCAGCCGCCGACCACATACCAGTCGTCGGCCTTAGGCATGGCACCGAGCTTGCTGGACAAGTCCTTGCTCAGGTACCCTGCGAAGATCCGTGCGTGCTCGTCCTCATAGTGGGCATCGAGGGTCCAGGTTTCCTCGTCGACGGCGTGTGCCTTGTAGTAGGTCATAAACCCGTAAGGATCTTTACCAGACTTGAGGAAGCTGCGGTAGCGATTGCCGCCCGTATTGTTGTTGTAGCCGTAGCCTGCGCCCAAGGCCAGTCGGGGGTTCGCCGCGTAGTCGAAGCGCGCCGTCCACAGAAGCGTGCTACGGTTCTCGGACGTGTTGACGCCCTCGCCGTTGAAAACGCCTACCGACCAGCCGCATCGACCGCCTGCCCGGCGCAAGTCGTGCAGCATCAGGCCCCAGTCACGGTCGTAGTTGAGCAGGCCGGCACTGCGTGGCCACTCATAGAGCGGCCACTTCATCTCCGCCACCGTGAAGCTGGCCTCCGTCGGGGTTTTGAACTGCCCGATTGTCAGATCTGCAAAATCCCAGCTGCCGTAGGTAAGGTAGGCATCCACCCACTCGACACTGTCCATGTCAGTCTCGCGGCGGATGTGGGCATAGTAGGCCCAATCGCTGGACAAATCCCCATACGCAAGAACGCGGAAGCGCCGAGTCCGGTAGTGAGCCTTGGCGCTGCGGTCGTCGGGCACCAGCCAAGTGGGTTGAGGCTGATCGGCGTCGCTGTCGGTGTGCGTGTAGCGTGGCTGGAAGCGGAGTTCCAGAGTAGGGGGCACAGGGCCGTCGCCCTTGGGGCATCTTACGTAGGGGCCTATCGACGTGCTGGTCAGGTTGCCTGCATGCGCACAGGTGACGGCAATGAAGGCCACCAGCACTATAGCATACTGTCGGATCGCGGACATCATGGGGCAGACCCTCGGAAGTATACAGCTCCCGCAGGATAGACTCGGCCAGATAGATGGCCGGGGCGGCTGGTGGCCATCGCTGCCGCGCAGGAACGGGCGCGCATAGGTGGCGGGTTTCCCATGGAAATGGAAGTGGTCCAAACTTCTGCCCCAGAGTCTAGCTGGGCGTCGGCTGTCCTGTGATTCCTGCCCTGGGCCCTCACGACGGTCTTCTGGCAGCGAAAGATTCGTCTTGAGTAAACCGAGCATTCTCCAGGCCCTTCCTTTGACCCAATACCGGCTTGGCACAGCTTACTTAAGTTTAGCCAAAGTTCAGTTGTGTATACACATATAGCACCCCAACAAGTTCCCTGAAGGGACTGTTTGCGCAAGGCGCTGCTAGCCAGCGCTACGTCCTGGCCGAAGTTCGGAGAGTGCCACCTCCGGGTAGGCGGAGCCGCGCCGGTGGAGAACGTCACCTCTTGTAATCGCAGGTGGGGCGTGAGTCACAGAACGATTTCAGGCCTCCGCCTGAAGCAGGTGGGTCGGGGTATCCTTCTGCCAGAGTGTTAGACTGAAGTGCCGAGTAGCGCAGGTTCCACGCGGTCGCTAGGGCAGTGCCTCAGTCTACTTTGATGCCTGCGGCCTTGATCTCGCTGAGGAGCTTGTCCAGGGGCAAATAGCCCTCCCGCCGAGCCAGCTCCTTGCCGGACGCGTCGAGGAGGATAATCGTCGGAATCAAACGCAGGCGCCACCGGTCGGCTTCTTCCGGATACTGTCTGGTGTCGATCCGCACCACGTCCAGCTTACCTTTGAGCTTTGCCTCAAGCTCGTCGAGGACGGGCGCAAGCTTCTTGCAGGCCGCGCATTCGTTTGAGCCGAACTCAGCCAGGCACGGCAGACCCGAGCCGGTCGGGATCTTAAGGGGCGGCCCAGCGTTCCTGGCTGACGCGGGGAGGGGATTGCAGCAGGGCTCCGTATTTTGGGCCTCTGTTCCCTGGCTCGGTGGGGGTTGAATCACAGAACGTTGACTCTGGCCCACCTTGAGCCCGGAGACGAACGCAACAATCGCGACGACCGCCAGCAATCCGACGGTGCGGTATGTGCTCACCCAAACGATACCTCCTATATAAGTGTGCCTTGGAAGCGAGGTGCAGAACCAAGCCCCGCGCTCCGGACCACGACCAAGGGCCTCAGTGCCACGGACGCGAGGGCCACAATCCTTTTCGTCATCTCACGGCAGGTTCTTCCACATATCCCTGGGAGTGAGAGTCTGCTCGTACTTGAGCCACTTGGCGTGACCGTCGAAGAACATGTAGTTGGCCCCGCCGTTGTGGCGACTTAAGTCCGCTGGGTAGTGATGGACGGGCGGATAATGCTCTGCATCCTGGACGTGATAATGGGGACACACCCTGCAGGTGGCCTTGCTAGACTCGCCCACCATGATCAGTTCGCAGGGACAGTTAATCTGGGCCAGTGAACCGTAGTGGGGAATGCCGGTGTAGTTTGGGCTGGCGGGATTCAGTGTCCAGCCACTGCAGATGTAGCCATAGCTGCCGACGATGTCATGGCCTCCTACGGCGCCCTTGTGTGATGGGCAGACGAACACCTGCCAGTTCTTAACATAGGGTTGAAGCATCTCGAACCAGTAAGCATAGACGGTAGAAGGATCGCGATGGCAGTGGGGCACATAGCAGTCGTCATAGTCCTGAGCGTACATCAGAGCGGCTGTGCCAAGCTGTTTGAGGTTGCTCAGACAGGCGATACTTCGGGCTTTCTCTCTCGCACGGGAGAACACCGGGAACAGGATGGACGCGAGGATTGCTATGATGGCAATTACGACGAGCAGCTCGATGAGAGTGAAACCTGGCCTATACATTGACATTCTATTCTCCTCCCAAGATATGAGCAGCTTTCCGACGGGCCGAGAATCAACCTCTTTGTGTAGTATTATACGCCTGATAACATGGCGAAAATTCCTGCCAAAAAGAAAGACTTTTCTATTGCCGAAAGGGGCATAGCAGACGACGGCAGATGCCTGGAGCTCGGGGAAACCTAGTTCTGGACGGTCACAGTGGCTTGATGTCGGCCTTGGCGAGCGCCTCGAGCAGGACCTCCCGGCTGACCTGGCCCTCGAGGCGCTGTAGTTCCTTACCCGAGGGCGTCAAAAGAACGAGCGTCGGGGTATGCTTGAGCTTCCAGCGCTCCAGCCCCTTGGGGTACTGGACGGGATCGATGCGCACCAGTTCGACTTTTGGCTCGATCCTTGGCGCCAGGTCCGCCAGCATCGAAAGCACGGGCAGGGACTCCTGTGCCTTGGGTGAGGCAAAGACCAGCAAACAGGGCTTGCCTGAGCCAGTGGGGATCTTGGGGACCGGTCCGGCGGTCTGGTAGGCCTTCGGCAGCGGGGAATAGGCTATCTCCCGTGACGGAGCGCTCGCGCTGCTTGCCTGGAGCGTGCCTAAGATCGCGCTCGGTGACGGAGACTGAGGGCCCGGCGCCTTGAGGGACGCCGCCAGGACCATGATCAGGCAGATAAGCACACTCAGGACGATACTCGCACGAAGCAGGTCCATTGCATCGCACCTCACCGGGGTCTCTTCCGGGAGACACAAGGGCCAAGGACTCACGACAGAACTGCCCGCAACAGCTCGGCGACTGCCCGCGGCGATAGGGTCTTGCCCATGCTCACGATCTTACCATCCACTACTAGCACGGGCGTCACGACTGGCCCTAGCGCCACGATGCGATCCAGGTCGGTGACATGTTCGACGGTTGCGTCCGTTCTGTCCAGCTCCTGCAACGCGGCCCTCACGTTCTCGGTAAGTTGGTTGCACTTGGGGCAGCCCTTGCCAAAGACCTGTATGTGCATTGCACCTTCCCCACGGCCTATTGATTCGCTCGGCGGCTCCCCGGGCGCAGGCTCGCGGCCAGGTATTTCTCGATCAGCTCTCGCAGTCGCTGCTCCGAGGGCGACTTGCCGAGACTGACGACCTCGTCATTGATCACTATGGCCGGGGTCATCAGGACGCCGTAGCGCCGCGCCTCTAGCGACAGCACATCGTGGGTCGTCACCAGGACCTTGGAACCGAATTCCCCCGCCACCCGCCGAAGCCTCCGCTCCGCGTTTATGCAGCGGCTGCAGTGCATCACTGCCCCGAGCTCTTCCAGCCCATAGATTAGCCGCACGTGTACAGGGACCCTCTGCTCGCGGTCCTGTCCGGCACCTGATTCCTCTGCCGGCGCCTCAGCTCCCTGCGCCTTGTTCGGCTCTTCGGCCTGCGCGCAAGCTGCCGTCTGCCCTGGGATCCGGAGACTCTCGGCGCATCGCGCGGCAGTCTTGGCTGGGCAGCGCCGGATCTCCCAGCAGGGGGCAAAGTCGAGCAACCTACGGATCGACCGCAGCGTATAACCCTCTTCGTGGACCATCTCATTGATGCAGCGTAGCCACCGCAGGTCTTGGGCCGAGTAGAGCCGCTGCTTGCCACGCCCAGCGCGCGCGGGCTCGATAAGGCCCGCCTCCTCATAGGCGCGCAGCGTGCGTGGCGCCAGCCCCACTAGTTGTGCGGCAATTGCAACCGTGTAGACAGGGCGCTTCTCGCTGGCGCCCGGCGAGGCCCCGGCATCCGACTCAGGCGACGGAGCTTTGCCTGTCTCCCGGGGCTGTGGTGTCTGTGGCGGCATCTTGCGTCTCATGAGCAGTTCACAGTAGGTCCATGGTGCACGGACAAATGTACTGACCCATCCGAGAGCAGAAGAACATGGACAGCAGTGTGGCTAAAAGAACCGTTAGCACGAAGTAAAGCAGCGTTTTCTTCCACCCTATCGCCCGGGCGAGGATCACGGTGCCTGGAAGGCTCAAGCCCGCACCGGTCAGCAGTATGGCTAAAGCAGGTCCGGGGGCCATGCCGAGTTTGAGAAAGGCCTTGGTGAAGGCGACCTCGGAGAGGATCGGAAAGTACATGAGCGCGCCAAAGAGTGAAGCCGAGAAGATGGACTTGGCGCTGTTGTCGCCTACCAACCTGTAGACCCATTTGATGTCGATATACGTTGTCAGTGCGCCGATGGCAAGCACCGCGATCACAAGGACGGGCAGGACCAGCTTCATTAGGCTCCAGGTCTCGGAGGCCCACTCATTGAGGCCCTCTTTCCCCGTGTAGCGCCAGGCTGCCAGGCAGGCTAGGCTCAACAGAAGCACAAGCGCAGGCACCTGGTACTGCCACGCGATACGGGTCGAGCCGACGACCACAAAGGCGAGCAGAAGCAGGATCACCACCATCGACTGACAGAGCTCACGCCGGTCGAAATATGGCTGACCGCCATTCGTGCTCGGGCCCGCGTGAAGGCCGAGTAGTCCCTGCACTCGCTCCTCTTCCTCCCGCTGGCATATCCACGCCGCCAGGACGCCGACTACAATGCCTATCAGCGGCACACCCAGCGCCCGCCACAGGCCGATGCGCCAACCTATCACCTCGAAGACGAAGACCATGCTGACAACGTTGATCGCCGGTCCAGCGTACAGGAAGGTAAAGGCAGGGCCGAGCCCGGCCCCCGAGCGGTAGATACTGACGAACAGCGGCACGATGTTGCAGGAGCACAGCGAGAGAAGTACTCCTGACAGAGCCGACACCAGATAAGCCCACGAACGGCGCGCCTTCGGGCCCAGGTAGTAGAGAACCGCCGCCTTGGGCACGAAGGCCGCAATGGCTCCCGCCAAGAGAAAGGCGGGCAGTACGGTCGTGAAGAACCTTACGGTGAAGATGCAACACGAGAAAACATCGATGACCTCAATGAGTTTGTCGCCCATGGGCTACTCTGCGACCTTGCCAAGTGGTGGCGTGTATCGTTAAACGCGGGCCTTGGGCCAGGGGTTCCCCAGCCCTACAACGGGAACTGTTGCCCGGCCTGCGGACGTTTGACATAGTAAACCCGTCCCAGGGCGTTTAGGGCAAGCCTAGGACCAAGTGACCGACATGATGTACAATTCTCCTCGAGATCTCGGAGGGTTGTGACAGCCTTGGTCGCTGGCCCGAGAGGGCGCTGGGACTATTGTGGGAATCGTCAACCTGCCGTTACGGAGGACAGGCAATCACAATGGTAACAAGGCGTACCAAGAACATGCTCACTGCTGTTACACTCGTGGTGGCTGCGGCCGCGATCGTTGTTCTGTGGGGCTGTTCGAAACAACCGTCGGGCGCTGAGGTCAGCAGCACTACACCGCCTCCCGAAGGTGAACAGAGCGGTCCTGGGACAGCCCCGGCTGGCCAGGAGATCGTTCTCGACGTCTACGTGCCCTGCGCCTTCGCTGATGCTGCCACGGAGATCGCTGCCCTCTTCGAGAAGGCTAATCCGGGAGTCCGCGTCAACCGCACCGTCGAGAACGTCAGCACCCTTAAGCCCCGGATAGCGAATGGGGCCAAGCCGGACGTGTTCATGTGTATTGGCGACCGCGAAGTCATTGACCTTGAGGCCAAGGGCCTTGTCGACAGCAAGCGCGATTTCTGCTTCACATCAATTGTGCTTGTCGTGCCCCAGGCCAATCCGGCGAAGATTCAGACCATCAAGGACTTGGCCAAGCCCGAGGTCAAGACTATTGCTCTTGCCGCGGATGATGTGTCTGCTGGTTATTACGCCCGTAAGGTCCTGGAAGAGAATGGTCTGTGGGACAAGGTGCAGAAGAAGCTCGTCCGGCCCAAGTTCCCTGTGGAATTGCTCAAGCTGGCGAGCCAGGGCAAGGTGCAGGCGTCTCTGGCCTACGCGGCTTGCTTCCGGGCCGAGGGCGGCGACCAGAAGCAGACGGCAGCCAAGATCAAGCTCATCACGGACTTCTTGGACAAGTACTGCCAGAGCGTCGCGTGCTCGGCGGCCGTCATCAAGGGTTGTTCTAACCCGGAGCAGGCCAAGGCCTTCTTGGACTTTCTGACTAGGCCAGAGTGCCAGGAGATCTTTGCCAAGTCCGGATTCATGAAGCTAGATGACCCTAAGTGCTTCACTCCGGCGGGCAAAGAGAAGGCGTCCGCGTCGAAGCCCTCAGCCTGACGAGAGACTTGTGGGCGTGCCAGCAGGGGTACAGTCGGTGCCGACAGGGTGCGCTCTCTGTGGTGTCTTAAGGTAATGGGGTATAGTGTGGTCGGCAGCCTGTGAAGGCGGCACCTCCCTGTGTGATCGATTTGTGGGCCCGGGGCTCGGTCTTGACCGGGCGCCGGGGCTTTCCTTTTTGCGCCGGCCTGAGGGCACAGTGGCCTGTGTGCAACTAACCGACTATTCCCCCAGCCCGCCACAGGGAGCAAAGGGCACTGTGATAGCGTCGGGAACTACTTCCTATCACTGCGGCTCCCGGGCGGGGTGTCAGGCTTTGTGTAAGCTGCTTGGGGAGCGGGAGGATGATCGTCGATGAGAGCCTGCGCAAGTACAGGCTTGTTTTTGCTGCTGGGCCTCTTGGTTGCCCGGGGCCTAGCCCAGGAGGAGAAACGCACTACGGTTCGCCCCCAGGACACCGGCGCGGCTCTGACCAACCCCGGCATGGGCTGGGTCTTTCATTACTACGACAACATCCCACGCAACTATGGCTCGCGCCTCGAACCCTCCGACACCCTCGACGACTTTCCTGGCTTGACGGTCATTTACCTTCGCATCCCCTGGTCCTACATCGAGCCCGAAGAGGGCCGGTTCAACTGGTCTATGCTTGACGGCCCATCACAGCGCTGGATTGCGAAGGGTCTGCAGGTGGCCTTCCGGATCTCTTGCAGCGAGTCGTGGATGCGCTACGCCACTCCGGAGTGGGTGGAAAAGGCTGGCGCTAGGGGCTACAACTTCCGTCCCGGCACAGGTGTGTGCGAGGACGGACCCTTCTGGGAGCCGGATTACGACGACCCCGTGTTCCTCGACAAGCTTGACCACTTCCTGGCGGCGATGGCTGCCCGGTACGACGGCAATCCGGAAGTAGCCTTCATCGATGTCGGCTCCTTCGGAGTGTGGGGTGAGGGACACACCTACTACAGCACGAAGCTCGACTACCCCGCTAGCACGCTGCGTCGTCACATCGACCTCCACCTGAAGCACTTCAGGCGGACCTTGCTGGCGGCCAACGACGACTTTGCCTCACACGGACATGGTCAGGAGATCATCGACTATGCTGCCGCGCAGGGCCTGACGCTACGTGACGACAGCATCCTGGTGCAGGGCGGCAAGAGCGCGTACTTCAGCGCGGCCCTGGCATCTGCGTTCTGGCCGAAGGTGCCCGTTATCCTGGAGTCGGAGCACTACGGGGGCTCGCGCGACCGCGGCAACTGGCGGGACGGCAGCCAATACCTGCAGGCCGTCGAGGACTACCACGCCAGCTACGCGTCGATTCACTGGTGGCCACGGGAGTTCTTGGAGGAGAACCGGGATCTGGTCGCGCGGATGAACATGCGTCTGGGATACCGGCTGCAGCTTGTGGAGGCCTCGTGGTCGAACGAGGTGCTGATGGGGGAGAGCTGGGAGTTCGCGGCGGTGTGGCGTAATGCCGGTGTGGCGCCGTGCCTGCCAGGTGGCTACCCCGCCGTGACATTGCGTGACGCCAAAGGCGGGATCGTGGCGGTCTTCGTGGACGGCGGCTTCGATGTGCGCGAGCTCCCTGTCGGGCCGCCGGACCAGGCCGAGGTGAAGTCCGAGAAATGTACCTTCCTGCAGCCTTTTTACCTAATGCCCGGTACCTATGACGTATACATCTCTGTGGGGACTAGGACCGGCACGCCAACCCTAGCCCTGCCTTTACCCGACGGCGACGGCCGGCGATACCGATTGGGGCAGATGAAGATCATCGGGCAATACACCGCCCGGGTAGGCGAGCTGCAGAAGACCCCGGACGGCTGGCTGCTGCCGGTTACTTGGACGGTGAACTTGCCTCTGCCCGCGGGTGTGCGTCCCTTTTGCCACTTCGAGCACGAAGGGCAGATCGTCTTCCAGGGACACCCACAGGCGGACGGTCCGCTGCAGGCTCTCGAAAGGCCGGGCGTGGTGGAACTGGGCTGTGTCTTCTCGCTGCCCGAGGCGGCGCGCGGACAGAGCTTCGAGGTCAAGCTGGGCTTGTGGAATCCGGAGTGGCTAGGTCGCCCGGACGAACGGATGCTGCCCGACAACGGCGCCCCGGACCGCCGTGTGACGGTAGGCACACTGACGGTCAGCGACACGGGCGAGGCCACCTTTGCACCGATCCCGATGCAGTAGGGTCCTGCAGAGGCCCGGCAAAGGCCCCCGCACTCGAGTCGGCACGGCTACGCGGATCGGCCGCTACGCCGGAGACGCATGAGTGGTATATGACCACTCTATCTCAGGTAGTTGTATGAGTGGGCAGGCGGCCCGTTTGAGCCCGTCCGAGATGGCCCAAAGGCCCCTATTCCTCACTGAGTGATACTAGACATGGTGGTGGGCGATGCGCTGGTGGGACTGGTGGTGTTGGGATCCATGGTACTTGTGGTCTTCGTGCTTACTCCCGTGATACTGGCGGTTGGCTGTGGCGTCTGGGCCTATCGCCGGTATCCGCCAGGGGTGCGGGGATGGTATGAGGCCCTTGCCGCAGCCAGTGGCCTTGTCGATACGCTCTGGCTCATGCTGGTGTGCACGGACAGGTGACCGCTTGCCTTTCTCCTCCCTCAACTGTGCGTCTTCGGGTTCTACAGCCCACCGACACCCGACTCGGCCGGCAGGTGCAGGTCGAAGATCAGGTCCATGATTGTTCTGAAGAAGGCAGCACTGAACTCGCCAAAGACCAGCCCCAGGAAGAAGGGCCGGGCCTGACGGTAAGCCGACATCCCACCGTACCGTAGCAGCAGGCTCTTGACCATCCACGTCAGAAAGATAGGTAGCCACAGACGGAAGAGGCCGAAGCTGCCTGCGACCACATACCCCACCGGGTGGAAGGGCCACCACACAAATCGCGTCCGCATGGCGGCGAGGAACAGCGTGAATCCTAGGCCAAAGATGTAGGCCCCGGTGGCCCCGTACTGCGGGTCACGCGGGTTGGCCAGCCACGACTCGAGCTTGCGCCACGGATCGTTGCCGAAGGCCCAGCCAGCCGGGCCCGTGAATTTGGCTGACTCATACCCCACCTGGTACATCACGTGGAGGTAGGCCCAAAAGGCCGCGACGATGGCCACAGCAGAAGCCAGCAGGATCACCACTGACAGACCACGCAGGGACAGTCGCGACTCGTGGCCGATGCGCAGGGCGTCCGCATGCACAGGCATGGGGAGCTGGCGGTGCGTGCGTACAAGCCAAAAGTACAAGCTCATGACGGCCAAGTCGCGCTTCGACCAAGCCCGTGTACCCGCGACAGTTTGCAGGATGTCGTCGGGGCCGACCTGATATAGCTCGATGGTGGGTAGGCCCAGCTCGGCGCGGATGCGCGTGATGGTTAGCGCAATGCCAAGGAATAAGCCCAAAAAGCACACGGC